>JAJTFB010000098.1 GCA_021300015.1 Pirellula sp.
GCGTAGTGTTTTTGAAGCTTTCATGTGTTCGTTTCCGTCGTTGGACTCTCACCCGGCATGGACGATACTCGGCGCCCGATCCGGCGGCCTTATCCTGTGGTATCGGTTCTTCCGAAGATTCTCTTGAGAGAAACTATCCCTGATTTGACGGATCCGTCCGATCTGTCCGATCCGTCCGATCAGTCGGATCAGTCGGATCTGTCGGATCAGTCCGATCAGTCCGATCAGTCGGATCAGTCGGATCAGTCCGATCAGTCCGATCAGTCCGATCAGTCCGATCAGTCGGATCAGTCGGATCAGTCCGATCTGTCCGATCTGTGATCCTCGGCGAGCCGATCGAGCAAGTCGGCGAAATCCTCAATCGATGGCGTCTGCATTTGAGGATCCTTGGCAAGATCATCCCAACGACGCAGTTGCACGGCCTCAAACGCATAGAGCTCGTCCCTGAAATCGTCGACTTCCGATTGGGACATCATCCCACCTTGATCGTAAAAACTCTTGAGCGATGCCGGAGACAGCTTGACCAAGTACTCCGGTTCGACCGTGCACAGATAACGCTTGGCTGCCACGTGCAACCGAACCGGATCGGCGACCGCTTTGCCAAAATGGGATTCGATCCAGCCGTAAGCCCGTTTCTCGTGGGCATCGTCTAGATTTCCCATATCGCTACTAGGCATGGCTTGTTCGTCGATGATGTGTCCTAAATCGTGCAACAACGCCGCTCCGATCATCGCTGAGCCAGACCCCTGCCGCTTGGCCAGCACCGCGCACTGCAGGGCATGCTCAAGCTGAGTAACCACCTCGCTCCCATAACGTCCATGCCCTCGATTTAAGAAAAGCCGAATCACATGCTCTGTAGCAGCAGAATGAACCATCGCTTCAACCTATCGCAGAAATCTCTTTATGCCGCTTAACGAGTCGACCATCTAGGGCCGTTCATGATAATCGATAGGATCCCACTAGCTGCATATTGGTTTCCAAATTCGCTCATGAAGTTACCATGAATGCGTTACTTAACGGGTCTCCTTAGTTTCGATGATCAAGATCTCTGAATTGAGCTTTTCAACTTCCAAAATGCTCGTCTGGCCACTGGGCCAATCGACTTTGAGGGTCGGCTCGGTTGCTGGCGGACCTAGGCCGATGCTAGGTATCCCAAAGTGAAGCGCCGAGTCGTTGGTCGAGGCATAAGACCCACCACCGACTCGCTGGCGGATCCACACCCGATCCTTCAAGCTTAAAGTCACGACCGCTCCAACGGCGTCGCGATTCGAGGCCTGTCCGACAAGCCGCACGCTCAAGTAAGCACCTTGGCGGTCCGAACGGTTTTCGAGAACCGCACAGGGAGCACCGATGCGAGTGACTACCAGATCGATCAAGCCATCTCGATTCAGATCTCCGATGGCCAACCCGCGGCCATCCTGCGGGGTTTGAAAAAAGGGGGAGTCTTTGGCGCTGAGCACAAAACGATTGCCTTCGATATTCTCAAGGACCTGAGGTCGCTGCGAATGGTTCGGCGAGTGACGCTCCAAATGGCCGTTGACGATCACGATGTCTTCGTCCCCATCGAGTTCCAAATCGCACAGGGCCGTCCCCCAGCCGACCGACTGCTCGTCGGTCGAGGTCACGCGAGTCGCATGCGTCGCATAGGAGAAACTCAACCGACCGAGGCCTCGGTACAACGCACAGAATTCGTCGGCGTAATTGGTCACCCAGAGATCAAACTTCTGATCGTTGTTGTAGTCTCCGAGCGCAATGCCCATGCTCCCCTCGGCTCGGCCTTGGTCGTTGGTGGCAACTCCGGCTCTTCGCCCGATTTCAGTCCACTCGAATCCACCGTCGTTGCGAAAAAGCAAGTTCGGTTCGACATCGTTGGCGATGTATAGATCCGTATCGCGATCCGAATCGAGATCTGCAGCCAGAACCCCAAGGCCTCGCAAGGTGATCCCCGAAATACCTTCGGGCATGCGCTCGATAAACGTGCCATCCGAGAGATTCTCATACAATTCGCGTAATGAACCACATACAGGTCCAAATCGGAGTCCTGGTCGGCATCGAAAAAAACGGCCGCTGTACTCCACAGCGAATCCCCGACGGGCTGAACCGTTTCAAATGTCCCATCTCCCTGATTGCGGAACCATTGGAGCCGATCAAAACCGGTGACCACCAAATCGCTCATTCCATCGCTGTCGTAATCGGCAGCCACGATCGCCGAATGGTAAGTCGCCGAGAAATCCAAAAAGGCGGACTCCCTGCATGGTTCAAACTTCCAAGCATCGACTTGGCGATACAGCCCCCCGGAGTGACCAAGCATCCGCTGCGTCGACGCATCGGGCGATCCCCCACCGGAAGTGACAACATCGAGCCTCCCATCGCGATCGTAGTCGATCAGCGCCGAGCCACCCCCTGTCGTCTCGACCAACGAGAACACTCCTTGCTCGCTTCCATCGCGATACTCACTGCCGAGCAACGCTCCTGGAACTTCCTCGAACCGCAATCGGCTAACCGGACTCGAAGCGGACTCAGATTGCGATTTGGATACGACAGGCTCGGCTTCCACGGGTCCCTGACCTCCCCCCGGGCGCTCTTTGCAACCGAGAATCAAACCAGCGCCCAATACCCCGAGCACCAACAACCACAGGACCACCCTATTCGATCGGGTCACTCGGGTCCTTGAAATCGTCGTTTGCTTTGGACTCATGAGGCAATCCAGATTTGGGGAGCTCGATTAAGGTTTTCCGGGGGCATTGAGGTACCGACGATGGATGGCTGCGTACTGGGGCTGCTCGGTCCGATCGTAGTAAAGCGCAAGGTCCTGGTGGGCAGGTACGAACTTCTCATCAAGCTTCAAAGCCGCTTCGAGCCAGTAAATCCCGTTCTCGCGCGATTTCTTATGGAGCAGCAAATGCCCAAGCGCATAACACTGCTCAGCCGTGCGATTGGGATTGCTGAGCAATTCGAACAACATCCCATCGGCAAGAACCGTTTCTTTTTGACCCGAGTCGGCGATCGCTGCGTAAGCGACCGAGTTCGGTTCATCTCCCAAGCGTTGATAAGCTTGACTCAGCGTCGAAGCGATCTCGACATCCTCGGGCCAAAGCTTGGCCAGTCCGCCCAGCGTGTCAATAACCTTCTGACTCTCGTCAACATCCAGATAGAGCTTGGCTATCTGGAGCCTTAGCGATGGATGGATAGGTTTCGACGGATCGCCGATCGGAAGGAACGTTTCGATGCGCCCGAGGGCTTGCTCGGCTTTGCCGAGCTTGCGAAGGACCTCCGAGTAACTCAAGAGCCCCTCGGCGCTGTCGGGCTGACTTTGAAGGTACCGATCCAGCATCGCTTCGGCCCTTTCGAATTGCTGGTCGCCTTGGTAAGCCATCCCGGCTTGGAGATACAGGGGGAGAAAATCCGGGTGCTTTTCAAACGCCGGTTCAAGCTCCAGAAGTGCATTTTTCCAATCGCGACGACCCAGTCGCATCATGCCCCGAAACGTTGGAATCCAAGCCGCATCCGGGGACTGGTTTTCCCACAAAGGCAAAAATCGCTCAACCGCCTCAGTATTCTGGTTGCGCAGCAATCCAAAAACCAAGCTGCGAGCCGCATCATCAAACATTCGATCGTTCGAGATCATGAAATCCGCGACGCGAGACTCAAGCGATTCGACGGCCCCGAGCTGCGCCTCAAAGAGGAACTTCTCGGCTTGGACAGTTTCGGATCGCACCCCCAGACCTTGCGCTAACTCCAATTGGCGTTCAAACGGCTCTTTTTTGCCCGATTGACGGTAGGCCCTTGCCAGCATGTGCCTCAGGTCGGCTCGCTCGCCGAAGCGTGCCTTGAGCGACTCCAGAGCCGAAATCGCCTTGGCGTTCTCCTCGGATTTCAAAAGGCGCTCGACCGAACCGATGCTTCGTTGAAATTGCATCCGCTGCCAAGCATAAACAGACACAATGGCCAGTAACCCGAGAAGAAATGGCAAACGAAGCCTATACCAGCCCCGGCTCAAAGGTCCCGAGGATGCGCTGAAGTTCGATCGATTCATTCCCATAGTCTAGCCAATCATCCCGTCAAGATACTGCCAAGACGCCCGAATTCGACCTCCGACTCGGACCGAGTGTCCGAGTCAAAACTCAAGCCGATTACCTTTTTTAATTCCGCTTGACAAGGGGATCTGAGGTTAAAACTTCGAAATTAATTCTGACAACCCCCCCAAGCTAGTTGACGCGTCACAAAGCCGCGTTGTATATTGGACATGGGGCTAAAAACCGCGTTAGACGGCTTTAGTGTTAAACAAATCGTTATTATCTGCGGATGGTTCAAGCGGTTTTTACCCTAATCTCCAGTCAGTCGGGCATTTCTTCATCTTTTCTGAAAGGGTTCTTAGCAATGACTAAGGGTCAAAAATCCGGTCGCCAGGGCTTCACACTCGTGGAGTTGCTGGTGGTGATTGCCATCATCGGCATTTTGGTTGGTTTGTTGTTGCCAGCGGTCCAAGCGGCCCGTGAGGCAGCGCGTCGAATGTCCTGCGGAAGCAACATTCGGCAAATTGGTTTGGCACTCCAAAACTACGAGAGTGCCTACAAGCGCTTCCCAATGTCGGTCAACTACGGCTCGGCACGCGGTCGGCAACAGTTCCATGCTTACCACCACACGTGGCTCGCTGCGATCCTCCCTCAAATGGAAGGCTCAACGATCTCCTCGGGTGTGAACTACAACCTGAGGGTCTGGGGGCAACCCATCGTCAGCACCCGCGTTGCAAACTTGCTGTGCCCCTCGGATTCGACCATCGAAAAGGTGTTCGCTCAACACAACATCGCTCCTACGAGCTACGCCGGTAGCCAAGGTTTCCACTGGTGGCCAGATGCAGGTGTGGGCCCAGGTTGGGGAGGTGCGAATATGGGTATCAGCACCGCAGGCGACCTGTCGGGTCTCTTTGCTCCATCGCGCGCCAACCAAATGCGAGATATCACCGACGGAACCTCCGGAACCATCGTCGTCGGCGAAACCGATACGGCCAACTTCTACGGCGGTCCCTTCATGACCACTGGATCCGGTCTACGACGAGCTCCGTATACCAGCGGCGTTTTCCGAGCCGCTTTCGTCGGCCTGACCCACACCGGCTGGGGATCGAACGAAGGTGGTGGAGCAGGAGCTCTGGAAGTCGATGGATCGGGCCCTAAACAGTCCGGTTCATGGTTCCGCCCTGCTGCCTATGCCTACGAACCGACCTACATCTGCGCTTGGGGTATCAACACCGAATGGCCTGGTACGTCCAGCTACCACGGTCCGCTGATCCAAGTCGCTCGTGCTGACGGGAGTGCCAATACCCTCTCGCAAAACGTTAACTACGGTGTCTACCTCCGACTCAACGCCATCGCTGACAACAACGTGACTCCCGATCCTGTCGACTAGTCTCAGTTGAATTTCGCTCCCCCACAACAGAAAGTTTTCCCATGAAAAACCTAGTTTTCAGTCTCTTTGCACTCTCGATGTTGTCGCTGGCCTTTGCCGGCTGCAACAAAGGCCCAGATCCAAAAAAGAACCCTGATTTCCAGGAAAAAACCTTGATGGATCCAGGTGCAGTCAAGATGGGTGATAATGGACCAAAGGTCAATCAGCAGTAAAACTTCCCGAAAAATCGACGAACTGTCCGAATGACAGACCCGTCGCAAAACGAAAAGGGGTGGCTTGCCAAAGCCACCCCTTTTTTTATTCATTCAAGCAACTGGAAACCTACCAAGCAAACTCGTCAATCATCCGCTCGAGCCTGCACAACTCTTCATTGATATCCAACGAAAAACAAGATAACTGACGACTCCGACGAAGACTCGCACGCGATCGCAACGGTGCTCCCTCATCCCGACGACTCAATCGACCAACGAGCATCTGCTCCAATTGACCAAGATAACTGTCTTCGAGTTGCCTCTGCTGCCATCTGAGCAACATGATGTAATTTCTCCCACACGGGTTCTACTAAAAAAGTCCAAGTAAAAATTCTGCGTTCCTCACGCACCCCAATGGTGCAACAAGATTGACCAGACGACGGCTTTTTTAACCCTTGTGCCACTTGAATAAAAATCCCAAGCTCGTTTTTTCGATACCAGCCCTAAGGTTTATCATTCGGAAGGCACTTGCCTGAAATATCCCCCAAAATGCTCGAAAAACAACTCAAGTCGGATCCGTTTACCTCTCGGTGTAACCGAAGGCCCTTTAGCGAGTCCTAGACCTGAGTTAGGATCTTCTCCCATGCGATGCACTCCCAACTTTGGAGCCCCTGTGAATTGGAGCTAATGTGAAAATGATCCGGTTATCCCTGCTGTCACTGCTGCTCGTCCACCTGCCGCTATCCTTGCTAGCCTCAAGCCGGGCAGCCGAGAATTCCGCGCCGCGAATCCTCGATACCCAAGCCGCATCGATCGCGAAACTCGCTCTCGATGGAATCCATCGCCAATACCCCAACAAACCCTCGAACGTACTCGTCGGACCAGCCGATGTGCTCAGCCCCAAAGAACTCCACCCAGCCTTCTACGGTTGCTTCGATTGGCACAGCAGCGTCCACGGACACTGGACCTTGGTCCGTTTGCTCAAAACCAATCCCATGCATGCCTTGGCCCAAACTTCGAGAGAACGCCTCGACCAGAGCCTGACCAAGGAAAACATCGACGCGGAAACCGCCTACTTTCAGGTCAAAGAAAACCGCTCCTTCGAACGCATGTACGGATGGGCTTGGCTCCTGAGACTCGTAGCCGAATTGCATACATGGGACGACCCACAAGCACGCCAGTGGCTCGAAACGCTCAAACCCCTCGAAAACGAAATCGTCGCTCTGACACTAGGATACCTCCCGAGGCTCAGCAATCCGATCCGAACCGGTGTTCATCCCGATACTGCCTTTGCCCTAGGCCAAACCCTCGACTACGCTCGCACGGTGGGCAACCTCGAACTTGCCCATGCCGTCGAAAAACGATCGCGTGAGTACTACATGAACGATCGCAATTACGCCTCGCAATACGAGCCCTCCGGCGAAGATTTCTTTTCGCCCTCGCTCAACGAAGCCGACCTGATGCGAAGAATCCTCCCGGCTAACGATTTCGAAACATGGCTCAACCTTTTTCTGAATCCCTCCGACCCCGGAGCCCACACGAAACTCCTTACCCCAGTCGTTGTCTCGGATCTGACCGACGGGAAACTTGTCCACCTAGCCGGCTTAAACCTCTCGCGGGCCTGGACTCTCGATGCGATCAGTCAATCGCTGCCCGAGAATGGAACCTGGAAAGATCGATTCGCCGACTCGGCCCAGGCCCATCGTGATGCAGGGTTAGCTTACGTGTTCAGCGGTCATTACGAAGGGGAGCACTGGCTGGGAACCTTTGCCGTCTATGCCCTTACCGGAGTGGGCCGATGAGCAACGCCGATTCGTCCTACCCATCGGACCCGCCGGAAAACCCCTTAGATCTCGTCCTCGTCGTACCGACCCGAGCTCCCATCCAGATCGATGTATCGAGAATCGAGCAAGCGTGTGCACTGCTAGGTCCAAGGCTCGGATGCGAGGTGTCCCTTGTCGAATCGAACGACTCAGAGGATTTCAACAGCCCGAGTCCCTTGCACCGATCCGGCAAAATCTGCAATCGTGTGATCATCACCCCCCTTGGCTTCGAACCTATACCCCCAGAGCAAATTCGTGCTGCATACTGGTTCGGAAAAATCCCAGCCGCTTCCAAGGTCTATCAGGCAGAGCCGCTCTCGGCACGCGAGGTCGGCGAGTGGATCGGACATCGCGCTCGGTCGTTGCAAGACTCGGATCGCAAACCGCTGGTTTTCCCACGGGTACCCATCGACCTGTCCAATTCGACACTGACCGAATCCCAACTCGAAACCCTCGCCCTAATCGCATTCTGGGCCAACGGCCTGTCCCCAAACTCAGTGATCTACACAGAGGTTCCCTCGGAAGATACCCCTGGGATCCCTGCCAAGGGTGCCAGCCGATTCCCACGGATCGACCTGGACCCAGAGGACTTGAGCACCTGGATGATCCAACGATACCTCCGCGCGGTTCGCTCCCGAGCGATCCCCTGGAATGCCGATTCGGATGGCGATTGGCCAATGCTCAACGCCTTGCAATACCAGCTCCAAGAGCAGTTGCCCTCCGAATACGCCGAGCGTCTAGAGGAGGTATCGACACGATCGATGGGCAGTGCCAAGATCGCTCCGGACGCGTCAGGCTCGGTCCCCTGGGACAAAATCTGGACCTCCTTTTGTGATCTTGCGATGGCCGGTGGGCCGCCTCATCGGGGAAAGCTGCTCGAACCTGTTGCGATCGAGCGAATCGAACAAGCTCCCGAAGCCTATCGTTCCGTAGTCGCCGAGCTCCAACGTGGAATCCGACTCGCGAGCGGCCTGAACACCTGCCCGAGTCCTTATCTAGGCTGGGTCTGCGTCGAATGCGACAGCGAGCCCATGGCGGCTTGGCTCATGCGAGCGATCTTGGTCGAAAACATCTCGGTTCGTCGCGAATCGACCAAGCTCTACCTGCCTGCCGGGCCCGACTACCGAGTCGACAAAGAGATCAAGAATGTGATCACTTCGGTCGCCAAAACCCACCATTACTGGCAGGCACATCTTCGAAGCCGTCAGCCGCCAAAGCCGCTGTAACGCTCAAGCCCCCTGGCAAACGTCCAACGCGAAAGCAGATAAAAAAACAGCACCCAACCGACAAGCATCGCCATGTCGATCGCCAATGCCGTCCCCTGGATCTTACCCAAGAAAACCGCCGCAGGGAAATAAGCTAGGTACTTGATCGGCAAGTAATTGACCACCGTATCGAAGGGAGCTGGCAGGAGATCCAAAGGGAACATGTGCCCCGAGAGAAAAAACTGCAAAAGCATGTACACAAACAGCAAGGAAGAAACCTCGAGCATCCAAAACCCAACCAAGCCCAAGCAGGCTTCGAGGTAAAACCCAAGCGCAAAGCTCAATCCGAGCGAAACGACAAAGCAAGCAAAGGTCAACGCATCCGGCCAACCTGCCGTAAAGTAACTGCGACACAGAAAAAACATCAAGACAAACGGGCCGATGGCGATGAAATAATACGCCACTTTGTGCGCCACACGCGACCAGAACAGAAACGAAAGCAGATCGATGGGCTGGACCAAGTACCGCTTGATCTCTCCGTCTCGGATCGTTTTCGCGATGCTCGACGAGAGACCCGGCATGCTCGAAAAGGCCCTTCCGACCATCGTCAGAAGATAATAAGCGACCATGTCGCGGAAGGAGTATCCAGAGATGCGGCCCGCGTGGGGATCCTCTGGGGATAGCGATTGAAAGACGGCCCACCAAAGGAAAACCTGGGTGACGATCGGCAGAAAACGCATCAGGGTTCCCACGGCAAAATCGCCCCGATAAGCCAACTTCTCGGCCAATGCCGTTTTGACAATCATCCAACGCGTCGACCAACCATGCGCCCATGCGCTTTGCTCTGTGCTGTGCATGGGTGCCTCAGTTCGCCTCAGCAATCGAGTGAAACAAGCTCGCAATGACTTCCTCGAGCGGAGGGTCCTCGACGGCCACATCATCGACCGTATAGGTGTTGAGAATTTCGGCTAAAACTCGCGACACATTCGCCCGTGGTACTCGAATCGACACGCGCGGCATATCGGTCTTGAGAATCTCGCCAAAGCGTTCGAGTCCGCTTGCTGCTTGCTCGATACCCAACTGAAGCTGGATCACTTTGGACCCCGAAAAACTATCGATGATGCCACTGAGCGAACCGTCGTACTGAAGGCCCCCTTGGGCGATGACCACCACCCGCTGGCACAATGCCGACACGTCCTTCATGTAGTGACTCGTGAGCAAAATCGTGATCTGACGCTCCTCCTGGTAGTGCTTGAGGAACTGCTGGATGTTGCGCTGCGCGATCACATCGAGTCCGATCGTCGGCTCGTCCAAAAACAACACGTCCGGAGAATGCAGCAGCGCAGCGATCAGTTCCATCTTCATGCGCTCGCCGAGAGATAGCTCTCGAACGGGTCGCCCTAAAAGCTTTTGAACATCCAAAAGGGACGTCAGTTCCGAAAGGTTCGCGTCGAAACTGGTCCGATCGATCGCGTAGATCTGCTGATGAAGCCTAAAGGACTCTTGGGCAGGCAAATCCCACCATAACTGGTTCTTTTGACCCATCACCAACGCAAACCGACGACGGTATTCCATGTCCCTTTTCCAAGGGACAAAACCCATGACACTGGCCGTTCCGCTCGTGGGGTAAATCACCCCAGAAAGGAGTTTCAGCGTGGTGGTCTTTCCAGCCCCATTGGGTCCTAAAAAAGCCACAAACTCCCCGGGCTCAACCCGCAAGGAAATCCCTCGGACCGCCTCGATGGTCTTGTAGTCGCGATGAAAAAGCCCCCGAACCGATTCGAGAAGCCCCTCCTTTTTTTGGTAAACCCTGTACGATTTGGTCAGTTGATCGATTTGAATGATGGACATAAAAATCGATTATACGATGTGGTCCCGATTTAACGAGGGCGGTCCTAATTTAACAATCGCGGTAATGTCAACCAAAACCAATCCAAACAAAGCGGTCGTCCTGCTCAGCGGTGGCCTCGATTCAACAACCTGCTTGGCGATCTGCAAAGATGCCGGCTTTATCCCCTATGCCATCAGCTTCCGATACGGCCAGCGCCACGCACTGGAACTGCAACGCGCTGAGCAAATCGCCCGCGATGCGAACGTCGCACAACACGCTATCATCCAACTCGACCTAGCGAGCTTCGCCGGCAGCGCTCTGACCGACAAAAATCTAGCCGTTCCCAAACACGATTCGGCCGAGGAACTCGGAACCGATATTCCCCTAACCTACGTCCCAGCTCGAAACACCGTCTTTCTCTCCTACGCACTGGCTTGGGCCGAAGTCCTCGGTGCGATGGATATCTACATCGGCGTAAACGCCTTGGACTACAGCGGCTATCCCGATTGCCGTCCAGAATACATCCGTGCCTTCGAAACGATGGCAAATCTAGCCACCAAATCCGCAGTCCGAGGCAATCGCTTGGTCATCCATGCTCCTCTGATCACCTGGACCAAATCGCAAATCATCCGCAAAGGAATCGAACTCGGTGTCGACTACTCCAAGACCCTCTCGTGCTACGACCCAGGTCCTCAAGGCCAACCGTGCAAGCATTGCGACTCCTGCCTCCTACGCACCAGAGGCTTCGAACAAAACGCAATGACCGATCCGTCCTGGTAATCGTTCATCCGAAAATCGCTCACCAAAACCACCAAACTCCTCGCGAAGTTTGTACCATCGCAGCTATTCGTCGATCGCTGATCGAAACCGTCTGATCGATCCGCAAACTCGGCAAAGACAATTCACAAATCGATCCATTCTCCAACGCCACAGTCAACCCCGAGTCCGATAGTTCCATCCGCACCGGGACCTCCGGAAGCTTGACAAATCGAATCAGTCGACCGATCGCGGGATCCCATAGACGAATCGTTCGGTCCCGACCCGCTGACACAAGCAATCGCTTGTCGCCAGGCCCATCGCATCCGAGAATCTGCACCACAGCCCCCGTGTGATTGTCCAAACTGCGCACCTGCACCCCGTCGGCAACCCGCCATACCTTGATGGTCTGGTCTAGACCCGACGAAATCGCTGTTTGCTCATCCCAAGCGATCGCGCTGAGCACCGGACCGGTGTGCCCCCCGAACTTGACTCGGACCGAACCGTCGATCCGACGCACCAAAACCCACCCAGACCAATGGCTCTCCACCCATTGCGATCCCCCAGGAAACCAATCCACCTCGGTGACCACATCGCCTAGGGCTCGACCCTGATCCTCGGTCTGAAAAAGCCCCAATCGAGTCGAACTTGGCCACTCGATGCATTCCACACCACCGAGTTGCCCCGGATCCCCTCCGGCAATGAGCAAGCGTCCGCCATCCGGGGAAAAATCCAGAGAGTTGATCTGCGAAAAAGAACACTGGATCGACCTGGAAATCGGAAAACTCCTGGCCGACTCATACCGAACCGGATCCTTCGTCTCTGCTCGATTCGTCTCTGCTCCCTTCGATACCACACACAAGCCTCCCTCGGTCGCGACCAACGCCTGCAAACCGCTCGGCTCGATCCGACTTGCCGTGATACTCCTGAGTCCGATCGAATCGACCGCTCCGTTTGGACCCTGCGCACAAAGAAACTGCGTACCGATCGCAAGTACCCACCAAAGAGCCGCGAGGCTTGCTCCAAACCGATCCTCTCTCAAGTACCATCCACCCATCGATCTACAGCAACGCATCGATAGGCCGTCCATGCTGATTGACTCGAATCGGCCGTCCCTCGGGAGTCAGAAGGGTCTGATCAGGTCGGACTCCGAGCCGTACCAGAAGCGTATGGACCAAATCCGAAGGTGTTGTGGGGTGATCCATTGGACTCTCACCGATGCGGTCGCTGCTGCCATACACAAGACCTCGAGGCAATCCGCCGCCACTGAGCATCACACTGTAGACGCGAGGCCAATGATCGCGCCCGCCTCGCGTATTGACTTTAGGCGTCCTACCAAACTCTCCCATGGCGATGACCAAGGTCTCGTCGAGCAGGCCGCGTTGCCGCAAATCCTCGATCAAGGCGCTTGCGGCTTGATCGAACGTCGGTATCAATCCCACCCCAACTTTCGCACCGGCAAACCCATCTCGCAATGGAACAACCATGTTCTCGTGCGTATCCCATCCGGGCTGTACCACCGTCACAAAAGGGACGCGCTGCTCGACCAACCTGCGCGCTAAAAGACAGCTTTGCCCAAAAGACCGCAAACCATATCGCTCCTTGGTCGCATCGGACTCCTGCTTCAAATCGAAAGCTCGCTTGGCCTGCGGCGATAGGATCCATTCGAATGCCCCCTGGAATCCCGGTCCTTTTTGTGTGTCTTGCAGCCGACCGAGCATCTCGCGTCGCCGTTCCAAACGGGTCGGATCCAACGACGGATGGATCTCCAAATCCCGCACCTGAAAGCTCGGACTCCCCGGATCGCTGTGAACCCAAAAAGGCTCATCGCTGGCCCCAAGAAACCCCGCACCATGACCGATCCGCGGCTCGGGAATCCCAATCGATCGAGGCAGGGGGTTTTTCCAATCCAATGCTCGTTCATGCGACGCTAGCGATCCGAAACTTGGATACTGCACATTGGGCGACGGCAGATACCCGCTCAAAGCGTATTGATTCGCTAGCCCATGCTCCCCGAGCGGACTGGTCATCGAGCGAATGATCGTCATTTGATCCGCCAACTTCGCACATCGCCCGAGCTCCCCCGAAAAATGCACCCCAGGAATACTCGTCGGTGTGGTTCCCAAAGGACCTTGGACCTCCCTCGGTACATCGATCTTCGGATCGAACGTCTCTAGATGGCTTGGGCCTCCGTCGAGCCA
>JAJTFB010000099.1 GCA_021300015.1 Pirellula sp.
AGAAAAAGCAGAAAGAGAACAAGGGATCGAATTCGCAAATCAGGGAGATGATTCAGTTTCGATGGCGAGCAACGCTTGCTCTACAGAAGTGGGTTCCTTGGGCCCACAGCACCTCATCCATGAATTTGGACCAGGAATTCTGATCTCCCGACTGTAATCTTTAAAACAAAGGCAGCAAGAACCTGAGGCCAAACGCCCGGAGAAATGGCGGATTCCCTGATGTCCAGTCATCGGATTACTCGAGCTTTCAATCCAGAGAGCACGACGAAATCCGATCGGAAGCACGAACGATCGTTTAACCCGCAGCCAACGGCGAGGAAGTCGCTATTTTGTACTCACGTCGTGCTCAGCATCGCGTCAATTTGCACTAGCTGGGATTTGAGTTCGATGGCGTATTTAAAATGCAGGGTTGAAACACAGCGGCACCAAAGGCCACAGAGGGACTGCTAGTTGGGTTGAACCTCAACCGGTGCAGTCAAGGGCTTGATCGACTCCCCTTTTTTGAATTGCAAGGAACCACGATTCCCAGGTGCATGCAATATCGCGACGGTGTTCTCCTGCATTTCGATCCGGTCGAGAAATATACGGTGGGCCAAATACATCTTCGATTCGACCCCGCGTGCCACCGGAGGTGTCAGCTCCAAATGGATCCAAAGCCATCCTCGTTCGCTCTCCATCCCCACCCATTGCAGCGTGGAACGGTTGCCCATGGGCAAACTCGGATTCCCCTCGCGGCAATCTCTTTGGCACTCAACGTCTCAGATAGACTTACCAAAAAGAACTGGTTTTCCAAAAAGTCAACCGCCGCCTTTGGAAAGTTCTCGGACTCTCTTGTAACACTCTCCTTGTGCAAATCGGATAACGCCAATTCCAAATCACGCGGGTGCATTCGCAGGGAAACTTCCCAAGTGCCACTCTCGGCGTTGTGTCGCATCTGACCGATGCAGACATGGAACGGATGACCGGCCTGTGCACTCACCCATCCCAAAACGACCCAAAGCAAGCCGCTGAAAAAACAGATTCGATTCGCAATTCTCATGGTCTCGGATCTTCCGTCGCTAAGCGTTCGTTAAACTCCAGGGCTAAGCTGGCGTTTCTTCTTTTTCCTCTCTTGCTTCTTCTTCGCCGCACTCGACTCCGCGGCCGTTTCGGCTGGCTCCATAGGCTTTTTCCCCTCAAGTCCACCGTCTGGTGCTTGCGACGGCTTGCCCGGGACTTCCTTCGATGGCTCCTTAGCCTCTTTAGCCTCTTTGGTTTGCTGTGCTTCCTTGGCCTCTTGCGCTCGTTTGGCTCGGGACATCGGATTGTCCTCCGAACCCCTGCGCTGGGATTTGAACAATTGGAATCGGGTCGGTTCAAGCACAGGTGGGAAGTGGTTGTTGTCCCGATTGATGTCTGCGGTCTCGCGGTATGGGTCGAGCTCGAATTTGACGATCGGCTGGGCGGTGATCACCAGAGTGTCGCATACCGTTGCATCGACTCGCCATGCCTCTGCTGGAATCCGAACCTCCTTGGTCGATCCGTCCTCAAGCGTCAGCAAAACGATGATAGGCATGACCAAGCCCCCGACATTTCGAAATTGAAGTCGATAAAATCGGTCGGTGTTGGCCAGCAGCTCTTTTTCGTGTTCGGTCATCTGCTCGAGCGATTTTCGGTAAGCCGCCCGCTGCTCGTCGGTCACTGCTCGTGGATCGTACTGGTTGTAGAAATCCTTGAGCTCAGGGAACTGATCGGCTCGTTTGACCAGCTCCTTGTTGCGCTTCTTCGAGAGCGTCGGCAACTGAGCTTCTTTCTTGTTCTTCTCATCGGCAGCGATTTCATCAGGCGTGCGGCGATCGACCATGTACACGTCGATCTTGTCGAGCGCGATATCGCAATGGTCGGTTGTATAGAACCAACCTCGCCAGAACCAATCAAGATCCTTGGCCGTGGCGTCTTCCATCGTACGGAAGAAATCCGCCGGCATCGGACGCTTGAACTTCCATCGACGCGCGTATTCTTTGAACGCAAAGTCAAACAACTCCCGCCCCAGAATCGTTTCCCTCAAGATATTCAAAGCCGTTGCAGGCTTGCTGTAGGCGTTGGGACCAAACTGCATGATCGATTCGCTGTTGGTCATGATCGGGACTTGATTGGTGCTCTGCATATAAGGGACGATCAGTTCCGGTTCGCCTCGTTGGGACGGGTAATCTTGCTCCCACTCCTGCTCGGCAAGGTACTGCAGAAACGTGTTGAGTCCTTCATCCATCCATGACCATTGCCGCTCGTCGCTATTGACGATCATCGGGAAATAGTTGTGACCGACTTCATGGATAATGACCGTAATGAGATCGTACTTGGTAGCAGAGGAATAAGTCCCATCTTCGCGGGGTCGTGGACCATTGAAACAGATCATCGGATATTCCATGCCCCCGACAGGTCCATTGACGCTGATCGCAACGGGATAGGGGTAATCGAAGGTGTATCGACTGTAGACATTAAGTGTATGGATGATCGCGTGCGTCGAGTACTTGCTCCAAAGCGGTTCGCCTTCGTTGGGGTAATAGCTCATGGCGATCACTTCGTTGTCATTGACGCGATGGCCTTGGGCATCCCAGATAAACTTCCTGCTTGTGGCGAAAGCGAAATCGCGAACGGCTTCGGCGCGGAAAATCCAAGTTTTCGTTTGGTCGGTTTTTTCCTTTTCGTTTTCTTTGGCCTCATCCGGGGTGACGATCCAAATCGGCTTATCGGCCGTGCGAGCTTGTTCCAGTCGCTTCCGTTGATCGTCGGTGAGCACTTCGTTTGGATTTTGCAACTCACCTGTAGCCGCGACGATATGATCGGCAGGTGCCGTGATCCGCACCAAGTAGTCCCCAAATTCAAGGGTGAATTCACCTTGGCCTAAATACTGCTTGTGCTGCCAACCGGTCACGTCCGTAAAAGCCGCCAGGCGGGGGAACCATTGGGCGATTTCGTAGATGGCATTGCCATCTTTTTCAAACATCTCGTAGCCGGTTCGCCCGCCGATGTACTTCGAGTTGTTGATCCGATAAGACCACTTGATTTTCATCGAGAATTCCTGGCCGCTTAGGAGCGGCTCGGGTAGATCGATCCGCATCATCGTATCGACGGTGAATGTCTCGAGCCGATTTGCCTGAGCATCGGTGACACTTTCGATGATGCAACGGCCATCGAAGGATTGGCGTTCGAGGATCGAATCGAGCTCGGACATCATCGCGCGGTTTCCGAATCCGATTCGCCCTGACCTCAATCGGTTCGCATCCGAGTCGGAGGCAAAGAGGTTCGGATCGAGCTGGATCCAGAGATACCGCAGTGCATGTGGCGATTGGTTTCGATAACGGATTGTTTCGGAACCGTGGATTTGGTTCTGAGCCTCATCGAGTCGGACATCGATGGTGTAGTCGACGCGCTGCTGCCAGTAATCTGGTCCAGGTTCGCCATTGGCGGCTCGGTAAGAATTTGGGGTTGGGAGGATTTCCTCGAGTTGACGGAATTTGTCTTCTTGTCCGTATTTCCGGTTTGGGAAAGGTTGGCCCAGCGTCGGTTGGCTTATCAACCAAGCTAGGACGATCGAGCAAGCAAAACGGAGTGCAACAGGGGTATTCATGGGGTAGGTGTCTTGGATGGGTTACGGTTTTGTTGGCTTGGGCTCTAGTTTGATCGCTCTTGGGAGGATGTCAAAGAGAACCTAGAAGCTAGATTCAACACATCTGGTTTTTGCGGCGCTTTGGAGCGGACTCGGTCGGGAAAATTCGGTCGTTTTTCTTGTCTCTGAGTTTGCAAGGCGCATAGTATAGGTGTCGGTTACGAGGGAGAAAGAAGCGTACCCGCCAGGAGTAGAGCCTGGTGAAAGTGGCTAAACGTCGTCACGCTCAAAGGGTTTTCGAGCACTTTCTCCCCCCTAATCGATTTCGAACGCTCCGATTTTTAGGATTGGTTTGAACGAATGGACCCCCGCAAGGGGGTTTTTTCGTTGAATCGTCCCCTGTTTCCCGTCAACTAGCTCCCCTGCAGCTAGCTACTCGGCAACTAGCTACTCGGCAACTAGCTACTCGGGGGACTGGTTCCGTGATCTTGGATCCGCTCGATCTGCCCGAGCGTATAGAGCTTGCCTTTGTTGCAGCCTGGACATGATTTGGCTGCCTGCCCCCACTTGCTTGGGCTTTCCAAATTGGACGGCCAGAAGGGCCACGTCCGGCATTGCTTGGGCCGGACTTCGTAGACGCTGCAACCGCGTGTCTTCGGGTCGAGGAAAATGCAGTCGCCATCGGAATATTCGACCAGACTTCTGCGAGCTCCGACGTTCCGAACGAATTTTCGTTCAAAACGGTCCAAATCGTCCTGCATGCCGATCTTTTGTGCGATCGATTCGATTTCCTCTTGGTCGACCCATACAAATCCGGTTTGGGGCCCCGAGCAGCAATTGCCACATCCGGTGCACTCGAAGGCCAAGCCAGCTCGATACCAAGGAAGCGATGGACGATGTTCCGAATCCTGACTGCTTGAGTCATAGGAATCGGAATGTTCAGACAAAGGATCGTGTTTGGGCATCTTGAGCTTACTCGAGTTCGCTCCGAAGCATCACGCTCAGCCCAAAGACTTCTTCGAAAAGATCGCCGCTCTGACGGATCGTGAGTTGTTCGAGCGAGACGTCTTCGCTCCCGCGGGTGACAATCACCAAGCGATTGTCTTCTTTCAAACAGCGGATGGTCCCGATCCGTTGAGAGCGTGATTCATTCAGGGCAATGGCCAGTCTCAAGAGGGCTGATAGTTTGGCTACCGCGATACGGTCATTGCGATCGAGCGTCGAATAGCCTTCGTGCTCGGGTTGTGGCGAGGATCGTCGTTGGTATCGCACAACGAGCGAGAGCAGGAGTTGATCTCGATCCGAGAGCCCGAAGAGTTCGCTGTGGCGGATGATGTACATCGCATGTTTATGATGGGATCGACTGCTGATGAAGCTACCGATTTCATGGAGTATCGCAGCCAGATATAATATCAGCTCCATGCGTTGATCGAGCTGGTGTTCCTGCATCAGGTCCGAGAACAATTTTCGACACAGGGTAGCGACGTGCCTCGCATGGGATTCGTCGAACGCAAAGCGTCTTCCAAGGTTGATTGCGGATCGGACGATCTGGTTTCGCAGCTCGACAGTCCAGGCATCGCGTACCGAAAGTTCCGTCAGGAGACCGTCTCTTAGATTGGTGTCGGCGACGAACAACTGGTCGCACTTGAACTCTTTTGCAAGCAATGCATAGCTCATCAAGGCTGGCCAAAGCGTCTCGGTATCGGCAAAACTCATCGAGTATCGACTGATGAGTTCGTCTTCTTGCAGGTTTCCAATCTGACGAGCAAAACCCAGCAACGCATCGGCCGATACGCGTTGAAGCTCCCCATCGGCTATGACAGAATCGATGTTCTTGACCGCCATCCGCACGTCACCACCGATGGCGACCATTTGGATTTGGCTTGTCTCATCGACGTTATCGAAGATCTGGTGGACGATCCGCCGAATCTGGGTTTCAAGGATTGCGCGCTGCTTGGCATGCGAGGTCTTGAACCGATCGACTTGTTCGAGCATTCGAAGGGAGCCGAGTCGGTACGTATTGGAAAACTGGATGTTCCCTCCGCTGACGACGAGGATTTCCGTGCTGCCGCTACCGACCTCGACGACAATCGTTTTGACCGTTGCCAGGACGGGGTTGAGTTGCAGCAGAGGCTGGATCCCCATGTAGGTGATGCGGTTGACCTCGGCTTCGTCGAGGATTTTGATTTCGAGTCCCGTCGCGATGTAGATTCGGTCGATGAACGCCAAGCGGTTGCTCGCCTCCCGCACAGCGCTGGTTGCCACCACGCGGATTTGTTCCGGACGGGTGATACCGAACTCTTGCATCAAACGGCGATAGCTTTTGAGGACCCGGACGCACTCCTCGATGCTCTCGCGAGAAATTTGCTGTGTGGTGAAGGTATCCTTCCCCAGAGAGACTGCACGCGAGACTTCTTCGAGCGTTCGTACGTGACTTTGACCTTCGATTTCCGCAATCGCCATGCGGATGCTCGTCGAGCCGATATCGACAACAGCCACGGTGCGCGCAGCGCTCGTCGGTTGATTTCCACTTGGTCGTTGACTCATCCCGGCTGACATCGCTTGCCCTAGTTATCTGTTGCCCTACTGGATTTCGTGATATTCGATCATACTTTGAAGAACTCTCACAGGCCAATTCAGTGGGACGTTACCCGCCGGTGCTCTTGATGGCAGCTTCGATCGTCTGAAGGACTTCGCTGAGTTTAAGCCCATTTTCCAAGGCGATTTTCCGGCAGGCTTCGTACTCTGGGGACAGAACTTCGGACCCATCAGGATAGCAAACGGCCTTGCAAACCACCTTCCCCCAGGGAGTCTGCACTTCGACGGCATGGCGTTTGAGGATGCTCCGTTGCTGAAGGGACTTTCGAATCCCAAGGGTTCCGGTGTGGGCGAAGATCACAAGTTCGATGCGTTGGGCGAGCTCGGGATTTGCCAGGACGCTCAGCAGCGTTCCAGGTCGGTTCTTCTTCATTTGAATCGCCGTCGTGTAGACGTCTAACGCCCCGGCCGCCCAGAGTTGCTCGATCGCAAAACCGATCTGCTCGCCGGTGACATCATCGAGGTTGGTTTCGAATCGCACGACGGTGTCGCAGTCGACATGGCTCGCCGATGGATGCGTGGATTCAGACCCAAGGAAAATCCGCAGTAGATTCGGTCGATCTTCGAGATCACGCGTTCCAGCCCCAAGTCCGATGGTCTCAATCTGAATCGCTGGGAGCGAACCAAAACCACTGACAAGCTCCGCTAGGATCGCCGCCCCGGTAGGGGTCGTCATCTCCGCTTGGACATCGCAAGAAGCGATGGGGATCCCACGGAGCAATTCGGCCGTTGCCGGTGCGGGTACTGCAACGCGCCCATGGGCGATCCTCACGAAACCGGTCCCGGTCGGAACGGCCGAAGCCGTCGCGCGATGGATTCCAAGCTGGTCCCAAGCGACGGCGCAACCGACGATATCGACGATCGAATCGATCGCTCCTACCTCGTGGAAATGGACTTGGTCGATCGAGATGCCATGGACTCTAGCCTCGGCTTTCGCAAGCCGTTCGAATACACGGTTGGCGATTCGTCTTGCCGAGGGGCTGATTCGCGCCCGGGAGATGCACTCGAGGATCTGCTCCAAATCGCGATGCGTTGGATCCTCGGGAGCACTGATCTGAAGTTTCTGGGCTCGGAAACCTTGTTTTCGGACCGGTGCGATCGAAAGGCGGGCAGCCAACCCCATCGAGTCGATCGCGGCTTGAATTTCCTTGAGGTTCGCACCGCAGTCGACCAGTGCCGCCAAGGTCATATCGCCACTGATACCGCTGGAACAATCCAAATAAGCGACCCGCATGTCCGAATATCGTTTCTGGCTGGAACTCAACGCGAAGGGTTTGGTTTGCTACAATTGGCCTAGCAAATGGGATGACGATCCCCTTTTGCACCCCGATTTTAATCTGGCCGATGGATCCTTAGAATGCGAGTCCCCAACTATCCAGGAAGCCGTGGCGTTTCGATCAATTTGACCCCCATGATCGACGTGACGTTTCTGCTCATCATCTTCTTTTTGGTCAGCAGCCATCTTTCTAAGCAGGAGAATTTTCTCCCCTTGGAACTCCCTATCGCATCGACAGGCGTTTCGGATTTCTCGGATCGCATGACTCTGACGATCCAAATTCCCTCCGACGGCTCGTATTTGGTCAACAATACGCGGTCGGACTTGGAACAGATCCAAGCTTCCATTCTTCAAAAGATGGAGTCCAACGGAAAAAGTCCGATTCGGATCCGGATTCGAACGGACAAATCGGCTGCTTATGCACCGATCGCAAGGTTGCTCAAGCTCTGCGCGTTGACTGGGAATTCGGATATTGTCTTTGCGGTGTACGAGGAGGGGCGATGAAGACCAACTATTCGAATCCTCGGGGAAGCACATCGCTCGATAACATGATGACACCGATGATTGATGTGGTGTTCCTACTCCTGGTCTTCTTCTTGACCACCGCTTCGTTCCAGCGACTTGAGAAACTACTTCCAAGCTCGGTTTCCGCCTCGTCCGATTCGACACTCGGAGAATCCCAAGACACCCCTCCAGTTCCCCCCCAAGAGGACATTCACGATTGCGTGATCAAAATTCGGCGTCTGGAAAATCAAATCGAATACCAATGGAACGGTGCTCGAGTCGAGTCTCTCGAAGCCATCGAGCAAAGGCTCATCGGGATTCTCAAAGTTCGTGCTGACATTCCGATCATCGTCGATCCCGACGATAGCATTTTGGCAGGTGATGCCCTCGGAGTCTACGATCTGGCCAAACGCGCCGGTGCCAGTTCGCTGTACATGGTCGCGCGTTGATAACCAATCGATTTACTGCTTGATCAGCGTTTCGATTTTCTTCCTTAGGATCTCTTCGTTCTCGTCGCTCGCACCGACGAGGACCTCGACGATTCCACCATCGCGATCGATCAGAACGGTTTGAGGGATCGCCGCGACGTTGTATTGCTTCGAGACAGTTCCATCGGTATCGAGCACCACCGTTGGGATCGATTTCAATCGTTCGAGAAACGGCCGAACGCGGGTTTCGGGTTCTTCGCAGTTGACCAAAACCAATTCGACCCCTGCTTCCTTGTACTCTTTGGAAATCTCGATCAACGAGGGGATCGAGCGGATACAAGGTCCACACCAAGTGGCCCAAAAGTCTACGATCAGGATTTTGCCCCTGTTTTCTTTGAGTTTGAATGGGGTCCCATCGATTTTCATCAGGTCGAATTCCGGTGCGCCTTGGCCGATCATCCGCATTTGAGGTGTGTCGTTCGGGCGATCATTGCCCCCCTCGGATTCGGAAACGAATTTGGGGTCTGGGGCATGCTGTAGCTTCCACTTGCCATATCGATTCTGCGAAGCGTCGACGGCGATCGCATCGCCGAGCGAGATGCGCACCACGCTGCTCCAAGGTAGCGAACATTCGCCGAGCTGCGGGTGGGTACCTTTGAGCTCCTCGGAGTCGACCGACTCGGGGACTATCGAAACCCGCGCGCCCTGCTCAAGAATGATTTGGTAGACGTCGTTCGACGCAATTGGGGCAGGTACTTGCGGTTCGGCGCTATCTGCAGATTGCGCCGGATCGGTCGGTTGAGTCGGTTCGGTCGGTTGAGTCGATTCGGTCGGATCGTTGGGTTGCTCAAGCTTCGGTGCCGGGTCCAGAGCGATCAGTTCGGCGATGTTTTTGACCAAGATGGTTCGTTGTTCGCCTCGTACATCGACGACCAGTTGATCGCGGTCAAAGTGAATCAGTTTTCCCCGGAGCAAGTCCCCATCGCGAGAAACCACCAAGTGGCTCGGCGGATTGTTGCGTTGAACACGGGGTAGGGTCAGCAACCGCAATCGCGTAGCGCGATCGATTTTGTCGACCCCTCGATAATCGACAAACCGCACACCGCGAACCAAGGCTTGTTCGATCGACTGCTTAGGAAACAGGGTCGACTCGAAGAAAAACTCCTCGGCGTCACCCCGGCGGACCATGGCTGGAAAGCAGTCACCCGAGAAGAGGAACAGACTAGGGTCCTCAGGCTTAAGTGGCCGTCCGACGTCGTTTTCGTTCGGTGGGGTATCGGTTCGAACGTTGGCCAAGTTTTCGGTCGGTTTTGTTCGTTTCTGGGTCGATCCGGCCAGTTGGGTCACCAGCGGTTCGATGGCTCCATCGGCCCGAGGATTGAGGGCGACGGGAGCGACTGCATTCTTTGCGAGCCAAGTGAATGTTTTGGAACCTGGGGTATGCTGCGAGACGCTCGCAATGCGTCCGGTCGATACCGCGTCATCGGTGATCAACCGTTGGACGACGATCTTCTGCGCCTCGGCAATCGTTTTGGGTTGGGGATCTTCGAGGATCGGCAACGGGCGCTTGGAGATTCTTTTGATTTGCGAAAGCGTTACAGGCAGTTTTTTCCCCGCCACATCGATGTCGATTCCTTCGAAGGACGCTTCGGTTCGACTTTGGATCGCACTCGAGGCGAATCGCATCCCGTTGGTCAATTCGACGGTCGTAACTTGGTTTGGCAGCGCGGTTTCCAGAGGGAACTCAATCCGCTCGATCTCCTCGAACCCCAGGGTGATCGGCGTCTGCGCGATGCCTTGGACTTTGACGGAACCTTGACCGTCGTTGTCGGCTGGAGCGTTGAGGATACTCCCAAAAAAGGTCCCACGGGCTTTGGTCATCCATTCGAATTGTCCGTTTGCAGGTCGATTCGGCTCGACCTCAGCGGCTTCCGAGGGGATGGAAAAGGCGTTGCGGGATATGCGAAGATCCCTGAGCGTGAGCACACCTAAAGCCGTGTTGGTGAAGCTGACTTTCGTCCGTCCAACGAACCGTTCCTTGATGTTTCCCTTGAGTCTTCCGAGAACCTGATTGTCCTTCATCAACACATAGACCCCTTTGGTGGCATCGCAAAGCAGACGGAGTTTTATCGATTGATCTTCCTCGTAGGGCAATTGGATCGTCGTGACGTCGGCATCTGCCGAGTTCTCGAGGAGTAGCGTCACGTTGAGGAGTTTTTTGTTCTGGAGTTTACGGACCTGCAGTTCCATGCGGCGCGGTTCACCAAGGGTCATCCACCAATTGGGGGATGCTTGGTCCCAAGCCACATCGAGGTCGATGGTGGCCAATTCTGGAAGCTGCGCCCATTGCGAGATGGTCGTGCCGCTGGTGTCGGTGGAGATCTCACCTGCCTTGAGGTACCACTTGGTGGCTCGCCCGTTTCGTGTGGCCGGGAGCACCTGCTCCCAGTCCTGAGCGCTGAGGACTTCGACGGCTTGCGATCCACCTGGGATAATTCGCAGAAGGTACCGGAGGTTCTCGGTAGCAAGTGAAACCTTTCCTACTTGTGGTACTTCGAGTTCGATACGATCGGGCTGGATCGAGACAAGTTCGCCACTGACGACCTGCCCTGTCTTCAGCTCGGCACAAAAGGGGTTTTTTCCCAACGGGCTGCTTTCGGTTGGTTCACCGGATGAATCTTGGACTTGGACCAGTTGAAGTGCATCCCAGGGAAAAGCGATGGGCTCTAGGAAGCTAGGACAGTTCCACAGGAGCTGCTGGGGGTTTTGGCTTGGAGCGAGTTTTCCTCGGTAGGTGTCTCCACCTTGGATCCTCAGGACGCTAAGCGAATCGTCGGCTTGCTTAGCGTCGGCTTGCTGCGCGTCAGCTTGCTCGAATAAGCAAGAGGCCAGCAGACAGAACAAGACACCGCGTAAGCCGCGCGAGCCGAATGCGCAGAGGGAGCCGAATGCGCCGACGGGGAACAACGTGGCCAATCTTGCAAACGAGGCGAAGGCCAAAGAGCTAAAGAGTTTCATAACCATCGGTCGTTTAGCGTTCGTAGATCGGTAGGAATCGGAAGTTCAGAGCCAGAGCCAGCAGCGACATGCTGGTCGCGACCGGTGCACCGTAGTTTCCGTCGAAGTGCCCATCGGCTCTCTGTTTTTCTTTCAATTCGCGGATGAGGTTTTTGTTCCATTTTTCCCAAGCGGCGATATCGGATTGAAAGAGGGCTTGGGCTTTGTAGTATGCCGTGTATTCGCCGTAGTGGTCGCTTGTTTCATTCGAGTCCGTCGACTTCAGGAACGTCGAGGTCGCTTTGAATTCCTTGAGGTCCTTGCGTCCTGAGACGCTATAGACGAGCGTTGCGATCGAGACCCGAGCCGGAGAGTTGTCGAATCCGCCGAGTCCACCGGCATAAGCGACTTGTCCACTCGAAGAGGTCATCGAGGTGAAGTATTCGATCGCTCGATCGATGGATTTGTCGGGGACTTCGACGCCTGCATTGCGCGCGGCGAGCAACCCTACCATGACCGAGCCGCTGACGGAGGTATCCGCGTCGGTCGAATCGGGAGAATAACGCCAGCCGCCGACGTTGTTTTTGTTTTGGCTGGTAATCGCGGTCCGAACGGCCAACTCAAGCGCTTTGCCGATCGAGCGATGCTTGCTCTCATTCTTCGAGACGCCATCCCACAAGCGGCGTTCGTCGAGGGCTCCGTAAGCTTCGGCCAATGCGAGCATCGCAAATCCGTGGTGGTACATGCTCGATCCGATATATCCGGTCGTCGCGGTCTGATCTTCGATGATCGACCCCGTGACACCAGGTCCGCTTTCGCCTCCCTTGAATCGGCCGTTGTCATTTTGGTTGTTTTCGAGCCAAGTCAAACCGCGCTCGTACATCTCTCGCACGTCTCTAGGAACCGCTTGTCCTTGAAACATGTTTTCGCGCAGAGGATTTTGCGCCAGAGCTTTCGAGCCCGTGGCGATCGATGTTGCCATCGATGTTGCGAGCAGCGCCAGGAGGATTGCCGAGCAGAGTCGTTTAGAAATCATCGCCAAGTTCACGGATCACGAGTTGAAGGTCATCGGACTGTTCGAGGGGCTTTTTGAGTTCCTGAATTTGTTCAGGAGAGAAGATCTCCCGTTTTTCTTTTTCGGGAAATTGCTGGAGCGCCTGCCAAGCTTGATCGAGCGACTTCCAGGCTTCGGTATTCGAGGCGGTATAGGGCTCGAGTTTCTCTCGTTGCTTGGAGGTCAATCCCAACCGGCGCGAGATGCGCATGAGGACTTCGATCCGTGCGACTTGCTGGCGATACTCAGCTCTTTTTTGGTTGTCCTTTTCGATTTCCTGTTTGTGTTGTTCGCTCAGGTTGCTGAAAAGGACTTTTTGCCAAAGGGGCAATTTTTTGGTGTTGGGCGGTTGGCCTTGCACCCGAAAACGCTCGGTCAGCTTGAACACCTTGTTATAGAATTCCGAGTACTCTTCCTGGGTTGGGTTGCGTGGGCCTTGGGCGGCCAGGGCCATGACCTCGGTCTTGAACCTTTGGATTTCTAATTCTGCGGTCGCTTGTACTTTCTCCCGCGTGGCCTCATCGATCCCGCAGATCAGCTCGATGCGGTTGACGGTCGATCGGACGCGTCTGCGTTGCTGTTGTTCGAAGGTGGCTTCCGAGCCGCCGAGTTGGCTGTAGATGACGTCGGACCATCGGTCGGGATCCATGGCGAAATTGACCATGGCATTTTTCTTGGGCGCTTCGGGCTCTTCCTCGGGTTCGGGACGGTTGCGGTCGAAGGCACGTGGAATTTTATCGGCCTTACCTGTTTTGTCCGACTTGTTCTGCCCAGAGGGACGCTCGGGCTTCTCATTGTTTTTGTCAGGCGTATTGCCCGGGGCAACCACTGGATCTTGGGCATTGACAGTGATCTCGATGGCGAGGATTGGCTGTGCGGGGGCCTGCTGTGCATCGAGCCTATTGTAGGCCGACGAGAGAACGATCCAAACGAGCAGTGCGATCCGAGAGTCCACAACGAGAGCTCGGATGGGTCGTGGGTTTGGGGATACGAAGGATCGTGGTGGTAGCATCACGGCTGAGGCTTTGCGGGTGCAGCGGGAGGCGTTTGAAGTTGGATCGATTCATCGCTTGATACGTCAGCGATTTGAAACCGTTCTGCGAGCGACTTGGAGGGAAGATCGGTCGAGCCACCCGAGGTGTAGTATTCTTGCCGGCCTACTGAAGTATCGGCCCCTGCGGTTCTTTGCGCGTCGCTCAGAGCCGTGCTGATCCAAGCGAACTTGGTCTCCGGGGTG
>JAJTFB010000100.1 GCA_021300015.1 Pirellula sp.
TGTGCCAAAACCAGCGGCACCACACCCAAGATGAACGCAAAGGAGGTCATCAAAATCGGTCGCAGCCGCATCCGGCAGGCCTCGACCGTCGCTTCCCGAGGCGTCTTACCAGACTCCTGAAGCTGCTTGGCAAACTCGACAATCAATATCGCGTTCTTACTGGCCAAACCCACCAAAACCACAAATCCAATCTGGACGAAAATGTTGATATCCAAACCCACCATCCCGATTCCTAGAACCGAACAGAGCAAGCACATCGGCACGACGAGAATCACCGACAACGGAAGAACCAAACTTTCGTACTGAGCTGCCAACACCAAAAAAACCAAGACCACAGCCATCGCAAATACCAACAACGCTGTGTTACCAGCCTTGAGCTGCAAATAGGTCAACTCCGTCCACTCCGACTTGATCCCTTCGGGCAACTTCTCGTCGAGTACGCCTTGAACGCTCTTGACCATATCGCCAGAACTCAGACCCGGTGCGGTGATCCCGTTGATAGACGCCGCTACATCCCCGTTGTATCGCGTGATCATCGATGGGCCGAGCGACTCGCGAACGGTCGCAAACGTCGCCAATGGAACCATCTGCCGCAACGGCGTGCGGACTCTAAACTGGCCTACCTGCTCGGGCGTCCTACGATACTCCGGATCGGCTTGCACGTTGACTTGCCACGTCCTGCCAAATTGGTTGAAGTCGTTTGCGTAAGCTCCCCCGAGTTGCACCTGCAGCGTCGTGAAAACATCCTGCAACGGAATGCCTAGCGCTTTGACTTTTTCTCGATCGATGTCGACAAACATCTGAGGCGTGTTGGAACGGAAACCATTGAACATGCCAAGGATCCCCGGAGCCTGACTCGACTGGCCACTGACATCGTCTGCGACCGATTGGAGCGTCTCGTAACCGAGATTCCCCGTGTCGCGCAGCATCAGCTTGAACCCCCCTGCACTGCCGATCCCATCGACCGGAGGCGGACCAAAGACACTGAACACACCTAATCTTCTCGAATTGACCCAACGTCCGTCCTGTTCGCTCGATCGATGCGGAATCAGGGAGGCGCAAGTCGACCAGCAAGTACCCTTTGTCCTGCGGTGGAATAAAGCCTGTGGGTGTATGGGTCATACTGAAATAGGTCCAGTACAAGAGCCCCATATAGAGTGCCATGACGACCGCACGGCCGGTGAGCAACCGCCCGACAGTCCCTGCGTAAAGGTTCGAACTCCACGAAAAAAATCGATTGAACAGGCTAAAGAACCACCCCAAGGAGAACTTTATCAGTTTCGACAAAGGATCGTTCTGCTGTGCCTTGGGCTTCAAAAGCACCGCACAGAGCGCCGGACTGAGTGTCAATGAATTGACCGCCGAGAAGAACGTCGAAACGGCGATGGTGACGGCAAACTGCCTGAAGAATTGCCCCGTGATTCCCGTGATAAAAATGCACGGGACGAAAACACACATCAGGACCAACGAAATCGCGATGATCGGCCCGGAGACTTCCTCCATCGCCTTGATCGCCGCCTGGCGAGGTTCCATGCCATGCTCGAGATGGTGCTCGACGGCCTCGACGACCACAATCGCATCGTCGACGACGATCCCGATCGCCAAAACCAAACCAAAGAGAGATAGGTTATTCAAGCTGTAGCCGATCCCGTGCATAATCGCAAACGTTCCGATGATGGCCACCGGGACGGCGATCAACGGAATCACGCTGGCGCGCCAGGATTGAAGAAATGCCAGCACAACGATGGCCACAAGCAGGATCGCATCCCGAAGCGCCTTGAACACCTCCATGATCGATTCGGAAATGAATGGGGTCGTGTCATAGACGATTTTGAAGTCGACCCCCGGCGGAAAACTCGCCTTGAGTGTATCCATCTTCTCTTGAATCATCCGAGCCGTATCGATCGCATTGGAACCTGGCTGTTGGTAGATCGCCATACCGATCGATGGCTTGCCATCCAACGTGCAAGAGGTGTCCTGATTCTTGGCCCCTAGCTCGATGCCACCATAGCTTCGCGAATCGCTCCCTAGCCTCGGTTCGGTGACGATCTCCCTCAGATAAACAGGGATTCCCGACAGGTTCGAACCGACGACAATCCCGCCGAACTCCGATGGTTCGATCAAGCGACCTTTCGTCGATAGCGTATACTGGAAGGCTTGCCCCGGAAGCATCGGCTCGCGTCCCAACGAACCGGCTGCCACCTGGATATTCTGCTCTCGAAGCGACAGCATCACGTCGCTGGCGGTAATGCCCAAGGCGGCCATGCGGCTCGGATCGAGCCACACGCGCATCGAGTAATCGAGCTGGCCTAGAAATCCGATGTCGCCAACTCCAGGCACTCGAACGAGCTCGTTCCGAAGTTGAATCGAAGCGTAATTGCTCAAGTAAAGCTGGCTTCGCGTATCATCCGGTGAAATCAAATTCACAACCAACAAGACACTCGGCGACCGCTTCTTGACCGATACGCCCGTCTGCTTGACTTCGCTCGGAAGACTCGGTGTCGCTAAATTGACCCGGTTCTGTACCAAGACCTGGGCCATATCCAAATCGGTACCGACCTCAAAGGTCACGCTGATCGAACACCCTCCGTCGTTGGTGCACTGCGTGGACATGTACAGCATGTTCTCGACCCCGAGAATCTGCTGCTCAATCGGAGCGGCAACCGTCTCGGAAACCACCGATGCACTAGCCCCAGGGTACAAGCAAGATACCTGAACCGTCGGTGGGGTAATCTCTGGATACTGTGCGATCGGCAACTGCCAAACGAACACCAACCCAGCCAACGTGATCAGGATCGAAATGACCGCCGCGAAAATCGGGCGATCGATAAAGAATCGAGAAAGCATCACTCGGCTCCTTTTGCGGAACTACCGAGTTCGAATGGCACCTCGATACGTTGAATATCCAATTCAGCTCCAGGGCGAACACGTTGGAGTCCTCGATAAACAACCTCAGCGCCCGCCTCAAGCCCCTTGGTGATCACGCGCCATGTCCCGATCGCTCTTCCTAACTGAACGCTTTGACGTGCCGGCTTTTTGTCTGCACCGATCGCAATCACATAACGGGTGTCTTGATCCACCCCAATCGATGCCTCGGGCACTAGTACGGCAGAATAAGGCTCTGAGACCGGAACGCGAACCCGGACAAACATCCCCGCCTTGTACAAATTTTCCGGGTTGTCCAACACGGCCCGAAGCTTGATCGAACCGGTGCGCTCATCAATGCTGTTCTGAAGAAAATCAAGCTTGCCCTGATGCGGATAGTCCTTCTCATCCCCAAGCTGCACGAAACAAGGGATCTCGAATGACTTCAAATCGCGTTGGACACCTGCCTGCGGAGGCTGACCTTCCGTTTGATTCTTCTGAATCGTCATGCGCTGGTACCGGAGCACCGATTGCTCATCGACGTCGAAATACACATACATCGGGTCGGTTTTGACAATCGTTGTCAACAGTGTGCCCGTTCCGAGCCCCCCTGTTACGATATTCCCAGGTGTGATCTGCGCACGATCGATCCGCCCACTGATCGGACTCCTTACCTCGGTGTACTTCAAATCCAACGCTGAAATCTGTGTGTCTGCCTCGGCCGCAACCTGCTGGGCTTGAGCTTCGGTCAGGGCCGCGACGTTTTCCTCATACTCCTCCTGCGAGATCGCTTTGACGTCGATCAAACTCTTAGCACGCGCTAACTTGCTTTTCGCCAAACCCACGCGAGCTTTCATCAAGTCGATCTTCGCCAACGCCTGCTGGTGGGCAGCTTGGTAAACATCCGGCTCGATCGAGAAGAGCAAATCGTCTTCTTGGATCCGCTGACCGTCGACGAAATGAATCTGCTTGATGTAACCCGTGACGCGGGCTCGGACCTCGACCGTTTCGATCGCTCCGGTTCGACCGACATACTCATCGTAGTCGGTGATCTGCTGCGAGGCAGCCTGCACCGTAGCGATCTTCAAAGGTGCCGCTGGTGGCTTGGTCACCTGCTTCTGGCAACCGACGGCGATGAGCCCCAATAAGCACCCTAAAAGCACGTAGAACCGACGGGTTTTGCAAAGCATGACTGAGTTTCTCTAACGACTAGGGCCTTACCGTACGCCTATGCAGAGTATACTCACTGCCTGAACGAATCCCAGGGGCGGAACGCTCCGGGGAAGGATGCCAATGCACTTCATTGTACGGATAAGAAACGTCTAGCTTCGGATGAGTTTTCGACGCGTTCCATGGCGATTGTTGCTCCTGCCAGTACTCGGTGGCCTCGTCGGCTTGCTGGTAGCTGCTTGGCTCCACGACGCAGAGAATCGTCGCTGGTTTCTCCAACAAGACTCCGAGGTGACCCAGGAAGCCAACCTGCTTTCGCGCACCCTAGCGAGCAGCCCAGATCGCCAACAATGGTTGGACTTCGTCCAAGGCCTGCGAACCATGAACTGGGGCGAAGTCGAAATCCTCGACGACTCGACTCTCAGCGATCGCGCTAGACAGTCGCTGGTCGTTACACCAACGCTTCGAATCGCCGAACCGAACAACTGCTACCGCATCTCCGTCCGCCAACCGATCAAAGATCCCACTGCAAGCGCTCCGAACGAATGGATGTTCTACTCGCGACGCGTGCGCAAACCCAACCTCCCCTGGCTCTGGCGGGCTGTACTCCTGGGTGCCTTAGGACTCGCCGGCGGCTCGGCACTCTTGGCCGGACTTTGGCAATCCTCCCAATCGACCATCAAACTCAAAGATACCCTCCAATCCATCCGCTACCGCGTCAAACGCCCCGTCCCTCGAAATGAATTCCTCGCCATGTTCCCCCAGATCCTTAACACCGATCCGGTCGGACGCGAACTGATCGCCCTGTGCGACCAATTGCACCAAAACTCTTTCACCAACCTGACCGGATCGAATACCTCCGATGCCATCCTCTCGGCAATGCCCGAAGGCATCCTAGCTTTCTCCTCGGAACTGAAACTCCAGTTTGCCAACCGCGCGGCCGTCCAACTGCTGAACCTCGGTACCCGAATCCAAGACAACATCCCCCTGATCGAACTTATAAGACAACCCAAACTCCTCGAATTGGTACAAGACGTCCAGTCTCGCAAACAATCGCTCGACTGCGAACTCGATGCGACCGATGCAGCCGATCAATCGGTCTGGCTGAGAATCCGAGGCTACTGCATCAGCTCCGATACCAAACCAGTCGCTACCCGCTCGAGTCCACTACGCAAAAAAAACGATTCCTCCGAAACCGTCTCCCCACCGACAGCCACGGTCCTTTTAGTCATCAGCGACGAAACAAGAGTCAAACAACTAGAGAACTATCGCAAGGACTTCACAGCAAACGTATCGCACGAACTCAAAACCCCCCTCTCGGCGATCAAAGGCTACGCCGAAACACTCCTTATGGGCGCATTAGACGATCCCGATGCGCGATACCGCTTCGTGACCAGCATCGGAGAACAAGCCAACAAACTCGAACAATTGATCCGAGGTGTGATGCAACTGAGCCGTATTCAGTCCATGCCCGAGAAACTCTCTCTGAACCCTCTCCCACTGGCCGAACTCGTCGGCTCGGTCGTCTGCGAACACCAAACCGTCGCCGACGCCAACGAAATCACCCTCGACAACCAACTCGCAAACGCACCCGATCCAACCCATTTCATCGTCCTTGCCGAGTTCGATGCCCTACGGACCATCCTCGGAAACCTCCTGAGCAACGCGATTCGCTACTCCAAATGTGGAGGACAAGTCACCCTCAAGGCCGAATCGAACAAAGATCGCATCGAACTGCTTGTCATCGACCAAGGGATCGGAATTCCTGCTCAGGATCTCGACCGTATCTTCGAACGGTTCTACACGGTCGACAAAGCCCGTTCGCGAGAATCGGGGGGGACGGGTCTCGGACTAGCCATCGTCAAACACCTGACGATGGCCATCGGTGGAAACATCCAAGTCCAAAGCGAATTGGGCGTCGGAACCACCTTTCGGCTTTCTCTCCAACGCCCAATTTCTGTTCCACTCTAAACTCTTGAAACATCCGTCCTAACGGCGCAAACCGCGGCGGCGATTGCGATCCTCAAGCACGTCCAACCAATCCGACGCGCTGAGCGAATCAGGTGAACCTCCCGAAAAGAATCGGTTCGCTCCTGTCCCGTCATCGTCTAGGATCGTTCCTATCCCTTGCGAATCGGAAATCACCGCACCGAGTGCACTCGATAGATTCACGAAGAAGGTCTCGTTGGCTTCAACGGTCGTATCGTTGCGAACGTTCACCGAAAATGTTCTAGTCGTCTGGCCAGGTGAGAAACTCAAGGTCCCGCTGGTGGCCGTGTAATCGGCAGACTTACCGGCCCTAGCTGTCCCGTTGGCAGTCGCAAAGCGTACCGAAACACTCGAGGTGCTAGGAGCATTGAGGCTAACGGTAAAGACAAATGTACCCGCACTCTCCGCAGCGCTGACATTGTCGATCGACAGCTGCACCGAATCGTCGTTGGTAATCGTGCCGGTCGCCCGACCCGTCAACAGTTGCACCGATCCGTTGCTCGGACTCCCAAGATCCACAAAGAAGGTCTCATGGGCTTCGATCGTCGTGTCGCCAGCGATCTCGACGCTGATGGTCTTGCTGGTCTCTCCCGGAGCAAAAGAAAGCGAACTCGATACTGCGGTGTAATCCGATCCGGCACTAGCCGTACCATTGCTCGTCGCATAAGCGACGCTGAAGGCCTCGGTCGCCGGGGCGCTAAGGCTCACTGCGAACGACAGCAAGCTCGTACCGCTGTTACCCTCAAGCCGACTTGCGTTGGCTATGGTTAGTTTGGGAACCGGTTTGTAGTTGATCGCATCGAGGACACTCAAACGCCCTCCAGTCACCGTCTTCCCAGCCAAGCTCGTTGTCGGTACTGCACTCGACAAGATCGCGTCTCGGATGCTCGCCGCCGAAGCACCAGGCTTGGCCGCTGCAAGCACAGCCACCGCACCCGTCACATGCGGAGTCGCCATCGAGGTTCCACTATAAGTCCCATACGTGTTCCCTGGTAGCGTCGAAAGGATACTCGACCCAGGTGCACCGATGTCGACTTGTGTCGCTCCGTAGTTCGAGAAACTCGACAGACCGCCAGTCGAGGTCGTCGAAGCCACCGCAATGACCGATTCATAGCTCGCTGCCGGAGTACCGCTGACACCGATCAACGTCGAGTAATTCGAGGGATAGTTCGCGGAAGCGTCGTTATTCAAACTGCTGTTACCGGCTGCGGCCACAAACAAGATCCCCGCGTTGGCCGCTCGGATGATCGCCGCATGCAGAGCCGTCGAATACCCTCCACCTCCCCACGAGTTGTTCATCGCGACAATGTTGACTCCTTGTTTGACCTTCAACGTTGTCAAATAATCGATCGCTTGAATCGCCGCTGTGACGCTCCCACCCGTCGGCCCTAGGAACTTCGCCGAGATCATTTTGACATCCCAACTCACCCCCGCCACGCCGATGCCGTTGCCTCCCACTGCACCGATCGTCCCGGCGACGTGAGTCCCGTGCGTGTCCCCACTACCACCATCGTAAACCGTCTTGTCGTTGTTGAAGAAGTCCCAACCGTTGACGTCATCGATCCGACCGTTGCCGTCGTTATCGATCCCATCGTTGGCCACCTCCCCTGGATTGACCCAAATGTTCTGCTGCAAGTCCGGATGGCTCACATCGATCCCCTCGTCGATCACCGCCACGACCACTTGGCTCGATCCGATATACCCATTACCCCAAGCCTCCTCGGCTCCAGAGCCAAAGGTGTTGGTCGTTCCCGAACCGCCAAAGGCTGTCGGCGAGTCGTTGCTATAAGTACCCCAAAGCTGGCCACTGGTGTAAGAAGGATCGTTGCTGACTGCAGCCTTCTTCAGAATCCAATTCGGTTCAGCGCTCAAAACGCCTGGCAACTTCTGATACTCCTGAGCCATCGCCATGACGTCTTTGCCCGCCGGAACGCGCAGACGAGCTACCATCGCAGAATCCCGCCCCACAGGATCGATCTCTTGAAGAACCTCGACCCCACGCTGCTGGTTCGTCGCCATCAACCCTGGTGCCAATCCCGCTTCGTACTGAATGACCAACTCACCGGCCATAAAATCTCCGGCCATGAAATCCGCTGCCATCAAACTGCGAATCTCCAAATTCTCCATTACGAGCCTTCGTAAGGAACTTTTTACAATCTTGAATCGTCTCATCGTGGGATACTCCAGTCTCATTTTCTAACTAGACACTCATGCGTCTTAGGGTAGGGGCAACGACCAAAACGGTCGCAGGATCTTCGTTTCGCAAGCTTCCCAAGCCAACAAGCTCAAAAGCTGTCCAACGCAAATCAACTCAATAAAGAAATCTTACGCAAATGCCATGCCAGCCGATAGGGACCGTTTGGCAGATACCAGCCGATGAAAACCACCGGCTCGGTCAGACAGACTAATGCCAGACAGACTAATGCCAGATCGCCTAAGGTAAGAAAGCCTAAAGTCAGATCGCGCAAGCTTCAGCGATCGCATCGCACACGATGTCCATCGAGGTACTGCTCAAGCCGGCCACATTGATCCGGCCTGTGCCGACAATGTAAATCCCTTTTTCCTTCTTGAGCCAATCGGCCTGCATTGGATTCAATCCTGTGTACGAAAACATCCCCTTCTGAGCCGCCAAGAACCCAAAGTCCTTGCCTCGCGATTCCATCCCCTGAATCAAGGCACTTCGCATCGTGTGGATCCGACTCCGCATCTGATCGACCTCCGTCCTCCATCGCGCCGATAACTCCGAGTCGGACAACACCTTCGCGACGATCGCCTCGCCATGCCTAGGCGGATTGCTGTAGTTGCATCGGATCGCCAATCGCATCTGGCTGAGCACCGACTCGGTCGACTTGGCCGATTCGCTGATCATCATCAACGCTCCGACTCGCTCCGAGTACAACCCAAAATTCTTGGAGAACGATGCGCATACCACCAACTCCGGATGGTCTTCCAGAAGAATCGACAAAGGCTTGGCATCCTCCATCAACCCATCTCCAAAACCTTGATAAGCAAAATCCAGGAACGGTAACATCCGCTTCTTGGCCAACAACTCCGAGATCTGCTTCCACTCCTGATGCGTTGGGTCTATCCCCGTAGGATTGTGGCAACAGGCATGAAGACAAACGATGTCACCTGCCCGACCGTCCTGCTGGATCTGGCCAAGCATCCCTTCAAAGTCCAATCCGGTCTTGGCCGCATTGAGGTAACAGTAACTGTGCGTCTCAAATCCCGCCGCTTGGAACACCGCCGCATGGTTTGCCCAAGTAGGATTGCTGATCCAAAAACGTCCGTGAGGTGCAACACTCGCTAAGGTATCTGCTCCGGCCCTTAAGGCTCCGGTTCCCCCAGGGGTATGGGCCGTTGCCACTCGCCCAAACTCAAAGCCCTCCCCCAATACCAATCGATTCACTTGATCGATGTAGTCTTTGCCACCCTCGATCGGCAAGTAACCCTTGCTCTTTTGCTCCTGAAATATCTTCCCTTCGGCTAACTTGACACTCTCCAAAATCGGAGTCCGTCCAGCGTCGTCCTTGTAGACCCCCACGGTCAAATTCAGTTTCCCACTTCGTGGGTCTTTTTCAAAGGCCGAATTCAAACCGAGAATCGCATCGGGTGGCGCCAACGAAAAATGCTCAAACATCATTCCTACCCAGGAAAGGGTTCCAAAATGAAACGAAACCAAAAAACACTGCAAACGCCCCTACGAGCACTCGCCTTGTCTGAAAGTAACCCATAATCCACTTTTTCGGGAGGTCAGAATACCCCTTTTGCAAACTCCCATTTCCCATTTTCCGACGCGTTTGTCGGCTCACCCGGCACTGGCTCACCCGGCACTGGCTCACCCGGAGGCACCAGCACTTTGGACTCCACCAAAAAACGCAACGCGGCCTGGATGTCAAAGTCGATAGGACCCAGACCCAACTCGGCCAACAATTCCTCACATGCCCGATCGAGCGTATCGACCGCCTCGAGCGACCGCATGGGCAGTCCCCGATTCTGCCGAGTCCTAAGCACCACGATCAAAACCATCGCCTGACTGAGCCACTGCTGCTCGGCTTCGTCTTTGAGCCTAAGCAATACCCCTTTGTTGTTTGACAACGTCTGGAAATACAGACTCTGGGCGACATTGAGCAACTGCCGATTCCGAGCATGGCGATACGAGAAAAACAACTTCACCGAATACAACACCCCAGCGATCGCAATGGCGATGTACATCCAAATCGCTCGGAAGATCTCGACGGCCCCGAGCAAGGCCAAGAGCCACATGCTGCGCATCAACCGCGTGACGGTCATCGAAAACCCCCACAGCGTCGGGATTCCGATCTTCCCCTGATCGAGCCATGATATCTTCACCGAGCCTGGCAAGAGCATGTCGACATCCGCATGCGGTATGTTCTTGAACATCCTCAAGTGCAATTGCCCATTCCCCTCAGACCGCTCAAAGATCACTACCAGTTGCCGATAAATCGGCACGGACGAATCGACCTTGCGAAACAAACGATACCATCGCCTCGCTTGACGCACCCCTAGGCCATCACCTCGCGCATAGACCCGCAACCGCTTGTAGTCGGAAAAACGAATCCTCAGCTTGGCTCCCCAAGCCGTCGCGGTCCGTAACGCTTGATAGATCTCACTGGGGGTCAAACGCCGATAATTGGCATGCTCGAGCAACTCCTGACTCGATTCGACCAACTCCTTGATCGAAACCCGAGACGACAACCCAGGCAACCTCGATTCAAAAGAACTTTCGAGCTTCTCTCGATCCGGATCGACAAAGGTATAGCCCTCGATCAACCCCCCAAAGCGATCGTGCACTCGCTGATGAATCCGCCTCGCTAAATGCTCTTTGCACCTGTGTAAGAACTCACAAGCCTCTCGATCAGCTCCCTCCCAATGCTCCAATGCAAATTGAAATTCGTTGGGATGGACCGGAATGTAAGACTCCAGTTCAACTGGCATCAATGTGCAAACTGCGTTTGCGACGCTCTTTGCGCCGGACATCGTCGATCATCCCACTGACTCGCTCGACCTGATCGATCCCAGCCAACAGCAAACTCGGGTGCGATCGATCCTTGCTCTGCAACTGGATCTTGCCGACTCCCAATGTCCGTTGAATGATCCCTTGCACATAAGACACATCGTCGATGTCGATCACATCGATGCGATCGACCGTGCGAACCAATATCCCTCGCGAGTGGATGAACCGCTGGGTCGTCAGCTCATAATGGACACTCAATCGGCGGTACAAAAAAGTCGCTACGCCTAAGAACCAGGTCCCAATTAGTGCCCCTAGGACGATCCACCAAACACTCGTCTCAAGTGGCGGAACAATCTTCAAGATCGGCAAAACGATCATCGCAGCGATCACCGCTAAAGTCACCGCAGCCAAAATCAACCATGTCCCATACATGGCTTTCGCCGAATACCCCCCCTCCCATAACTTATTCTCGGGCTCCTGGGACAACCCTACTCTTGGCTGAAATTCCGATTGCAGCGAATTGGGATCTCCAGCGGGTTCTTTTGGCTGAGATTGGCTCATGGATCGACGGCTCTACAGTAAGAAACTCGGTCATGTGAAAAAACTCACACGCTCCTAGGCTCAAATTCAGTGAACCCTGGGCGCAGTATCTCCCCTAATCATAACACAAATTCCACCGAAACTAGGCTCCACCAGCAGACTTGACCACAGACCCGCCCCTCAACTCGGTCTAAAGCCCACTTTCCTGCGATCAATGCTCGCGAGCCATCTTGAGGAACAACTCGTAACGGGCCTTCATCTCCACAAGGCTATCCCCCCCAAACTTGTCGACCAAAGCCGTGGCGATCTCAAAAGCCACCACATGCTCGACGATGATCGCTGCGGCGGAAATCGCACACACATCGCTCCGCTCATAGTTCGCGCGGTGCGGCTGCTTGTCCTCCATCCGGATCGAATCGAGCGGCTTCCGCAACGTGCTGATCGGCTTCTTGGCCGCCCTGAGCACCAATGCCTGCCCGTTGGTCATGCCACCCTCGAGCCCCCCAGCGTTGTTCGTCGGTCGCACATATCCCAAATGGGGCAAATGCGCAAGACTTGGGTCGTGATGGATCGGGTCGTGCACCTGCGAACCGCGCTTGCGCGCTGCCTCAAATCCCATCCCGATCTCTACACCCTTGATCGCCTGAACGGCCATGACCGCCTGAGCTAGCCTCCCATCCAACTTGCGATCCCACTGGGCATGGGTTCCAAGCC
>JAJTFB010000101.1 GCA_021300015.1 Pirellula sp.
CCGCAACTCGATCGTCATCAGCACCCAACCGACCAACGGATCGGTGACGGTCAACACCGATGGCAATGTGACGTACCTGCATAACGGTTCGAACACCACGACCGACAGCTTTGCGTATACGATCAAAGATACCAACGGGTTGGTCTCCGGTGCGGCGACTGTGTCGGTGACGATCACCCCAGTGACCAATCAGGCACCTGTTGCCGTCAATGATTCGGCGAGTGTCGTCGAAGGTGGATCGGTGAATGTAGCGGTGTTAAGCAATGATACGGATGTCGAGGGGAACATCGACCTCACTTCGGTGGTAATCGTCACCCAACCGGCCAACGGGACCGTGGGGGTCAATACGCAGACAGGCGTTGTCAACTACGTTCATAATGGCGGGCTATCGACCAGCGATAGCTTCACCTACACATTCCGAGACACCCAAGGTGCGGTTTCGAACATTGCGACCGTATCGATCAGTATTCAGAAGCGTCCGGTGGCAAACAATGACGCTTTGACCGTCCAGAGGGGTGACGATGGGACCGTCAATGTCATCGCCAACGACACAGCCCCGAGTGGGACCGTGACTCCCGCGAGCGTCACGATTGTCACCCAACCGACCCGTGGAACGGTCACGGCGCTTGGCAATGGGCAAATCAGTTATCAGCACGATGGCACGGCGACGACGACCGACCAGTTCACCTATACGATCACCGATTCGAACAACAATGTGTCGCTCCCAGGGATCGTCAGCATCACCATCACGCCCGTCAACCAACCACCGCCGTGGTGAACGAAGGTGAATCGGTGGATATTCCTGTCCTAGCAAACGACACGATCGCTTTCGACGGGTTGGATGTCTCAAGCGTCACGATCGTGACTAGTCCGACCCGAGGAACCGCTGTTGTCCTCAATACCGGCGCGATCCGCTACACGCATGACGGGTCCGAAACAAGCAGCGACTTCCTGCTCTACACGGTCCGCGGCAACAACGGCTTGGTCTCATCTCCCACTCGGGTCGATCTGACGATCACTCCGGCCAACGATGGCCCCGTTGCGGTCAATGATCAAGCCAGTGTCAACGAGGGAGGTGTGGTGAACATTCCCGTGTTGGCAAACGATTCCGATTTGGACAATCCGATCGACACCGCGACGGTCGTGATCGTCAACGCTCCTACCAACGGAACAGCGGTCCTAGGGGTTGCAGGAGTGGTGGTTTACACCCATGATGGCTCCGAATCGACCATCGATAGCTTTACCTATCGCGTCAGTGATGTTTCTGGAAAAGCCTCGAATCTTGCGACGGTCTCGATCGACATTGCTCCGGTCAACGATCCGCCTGTGGCAGTCGACGATACCGCATCGATCGCTTCGAATGTCGCAGCGATCGTCGATATCGCGGCCAACGATTTGGATCTCGATGACGGCTTGGACCTAACGAGTATCGAAATCGGTATTGCACCAGCCCATGGAACCCTGACGATCCAAACCGATGGCAAGGTGGCCTATGTGCACAACGGATCTGAAGCAACGCAGGATACGTTTACCTACCGTATCCGCGACAAGGCCGGAGCGTTATCGAATACCGCAACGGTTTCGCTATCGATCACGCTGGTCAATCAACCGCCGATCGCTGTGGCGGATAACGCAACGATTGCTGCACCAGGAGGTCAAGTCGAGATCGATGTTGCGGCCAACGATAGCGACCCAGATGGCGGGTTGAACCTCGGCTCGGTGGTGATCGTTCGCGCACCTTCGAACGGGACAGCCTTGGTGTTGGCTTCAGGTTCCATACGCTACACCCATAACGGATCGGAAGCTACCTCCGACAGTTTCACGTACAAGATACGAGACTTTGCGGGAGAGCTCTCCAATGAGGCGACGGTGACGGTGACCGTGTTGCCGATCGGAGGATAGGAAGCCAAAGGCATCCCGGATGATTACGGGCACGCAAGAATCGATTACAATTTGCTGGCTCCAAAGGCCCGCTTTGGGACTTGCCAACTATGCGCCGCGGTCGGTTTGCTTCATAATTGCAAATCGTCCCAAAAAATTGTACATCGGAAAAACATCGAATCATGAAAAGAACATTACCTGCTTTCGCATTGCTTGGGCTCCTTTCGGTGGCACAAGCGGACGTCACACCTGAGCAGTTGGAGGTTTTTCGCAAGGTCCAACCCGGAGATGAAGCGGGTCTGGCAGTTGCTTCTCGGACTGCAAGAGAACTTGCCGGTCGCAAGGACTTGCTGAGCATTACAGCTCTGCGGGCGATGAAAGGCGCCTCGCCGTTGGGCAAGAACTGGCTCGTCGGCCTTGCAAACGCAGCTCAAAAGAAATCGCCGTCGTCGACCGCGGAATTGGAAGCATTCTTGCGCAATACGGGCGAAGATCCCGAAGCCCGTTACACGGTATTTCGTTGGCTGACCGAGGGCAATGAACCAGCTCGCAACCAGTGGCTCGACGCGATGCTCGAGGACCCAAGCCCGGAACTTCGCTACGAAGCGATCGAAAAGGCTCTGATTCCAGCCGAATTGCCTGAAGCCAAACTTCGAGACCTGCTCGACTCGGCTCGACAGCCTGAGCAAGTCACGGCAATCTTCGAGCGTCTCGATAAGCTGGGCGTGAAGATCGACCGGGCCAAGCATTTCGGATTCCTGACGCAGTGGAAGTTCATTGGGCCATTCGATAATGCTGGCAGCAATCATTTCAACACCGCCTATGCGGTCGAGACGGATTACGCTGCGAACAAGCTTGCTACGAGCTATTCAGGCAAGAGCGATGCAGCAGCTTGGCGAACCGAGACCAGTTCCGATCCAGACGGATTGGTCGATCTTGCGAAAATTTACAATAACGAAAAAGGCTGCATCGTCTACGGTATCGCTGAGGTCAACAGTCCAAGCGATGTGGCTTGCGAATTGCGAGTCGGGTGCATCAACGCTCAAAAAGTCTGGGTCAACGGAGAGTTGGTCATCGCCAATGAGGTCTACCACACGGGCATGCAGGTCGATCAATACATTGCGCCGATCAAACTCAAGGCCGGAGTCAATCGCATCCTGATCAAAGTATGCCAAAACGAACAGAAGGAAGCTTGGGCTCAGCGTTACATATTCCAAGCCCGCGTCTGCGACTCGACCGGCAAGGCGATTTCGCTGAAATAACCCCACACGCTCCCGAAGACACTCCAACTAAAACAAAATCTAAGGTTTGATCATCATGAAAAATAAACTCTGTATGCGGCAATGGCTGCCTCTGTGCGGCGCGATCCTAAGTTCCTGCGTTTGCCTGACTGCCGATGCTCAAGATTGGCCTCAGTTCCGTGGGCCCTACGTCGGAGGGGTCGCCAACAAGTCTGAGCTTCCCGATACCTTTGACGGCCAGGAAGGGACCAATGTCGCTTGGAAAGTCCCGATTCCTGGACGCAGTGTTGGAGGAGCGATCGTGGTAGGAGACCAGGTCATCACGACCACCAGTGACGGACTCGAACAGCGACGCATCCGCCTTTTGAGCTACGATATTCAAACAGGCAAACCTAAGTGGGAACAGCAACTCGTATCGCGAGGACGGCCTTATTGCCATCCGACCAGCGCCAACGCAGCACCCACCCCGGCGAGCGACGGAAAACACGTCGTCGCATTTTTCAGCTCCAACGATATCGCTTGTACGGACCTGCAAGGCAACCTGCTGTGGTACCGTTCGCTAGCAAGCGATTTTCCTAAAGCAGGGAACGATGTAGGCATGAGCGCCTCGCCGACGATTGTCGACGGAGTAGTGGTCGTGCAGGTCGAATGCCAAGGGGACTCTTTCGCCTTGGGGATGAACGTTCAAGACGGATCAACGGCATGGAAGCAGGAGCGTCCGCGCAAGGCTAACTGGACTTCGCCTACCCCCGTGGTCCTCCCGAGTGGCAAGTCGGCTTTGATCATGCAATCGAGCGAGGACTTGGTGGCCGTCAATCCCACCGATGGCAAGCAGATGTGGAAAATCGATATGGCTTGTGCGACAACCTCATCGGCAACGGTGGCCAATGGAAGGCTGATCGTTCCTTCCGGGGGATTGACCGCCTTGGATCTGTCCAGCGCGGGGGCTCCGAGCAAACTTTGGTTTGAAAACAAACTCAACCCCAACGCTTGTTCCCCGCTGGTCGACAACGACAAAGTCTACGTCGTCAACCGTACGATCCTGGTCTGTGGAGATCTGTTCACTGGAAAAGTCCTATGGCAACTTCGAATCCCCGATGCGAGCCAGATTTGGTCCTCGCCGGTGATTGCCGGAAATAGGTTATACCTTTTCTCAATGGACGGGACTTGTGCGGTCGTAGCCCTCGATGGTGAAGAAGGAAAGATCGAGCAGACCAATAAGCTCGGAGACGAAGTATTGGGCTCACCTGCGGTTTCTGGAAATGCGATGTATGTTCGCGGAGCTCAGAATCTTTGGAAGATCTCAGCGCCGTGACATCGCACACTCTGCAAGGATCCAGTCCTCGGGCTGTGTCCGTACCGATCGCTCAGCGTCCCATCGAAGGAAACATCCGTGTTCCGGGTTCGAAAAGCTTGACCAACCGCGCAGTTCTCTGCGCTGCGATGGCTCGTGGACGCTCGGTCTTGTCCGGTGTGCTCGAAAGCGAAGACACCCAAGTGATGGTCGAAGCGTGGAAGCAACTCGGCTTGAGGATCGACTGGGATCGAGATCGATGCGAATTGGTCCTTGAAGGTTGCGGCGGACAACCGCCAATCGATCAAGGTCGGTTATTCATCGCCAATAGCGGAACCTCGATCCGGTTCCTCACTGCGGCTTTGGCCGCCACAAAGGGCGAGTACCTGCTCGATGGAGTGCCTAGGATGCGCGAGCGTCCGATCGGCGACTTGATCCGTGGTCTGAGGGCCTGGGGGGCAGACGTAGTGAGCCAAAATCCGAGCAATCCCGAGTGCCCACCGGTGCTGCTCCATGCCCACGGGTTACGTGGTGGTGCATCGACTGTCCGTGGGGATGTATCGAGCCAATTCCTAAGCGGTATGCTGATGGCAGCACCCTATTGCCAAGAGGATGTGCACTTGGCTGTCGAAGGCACCTTGGTTTCAAAACCTTACGTCGATATGACACTTGCGGTGATGGAACGCTTTGGGGTCAAGGTATCGAGGCAACTGGGCCGTCAGGGGGCCGAGCATATCTATCAGATCGCTTCGGGGCAGAGCTACCAAGGGATCCATTATGCGATCGAACCAGACGCATCGGCAGCGAGCTATTTTTGGGCTGCTGCCGCGATTACCGGGGGATGCGTACGTGTCGAAGGTCTCGGTTTAGACGCCCTGCAAGGGGACGTAGCATTCGTAAAAGTACTTGAGAAGATGGGCTCGAAGGTCGTTTTTGGCCAAGAGTCCAACGGGGAAACTTGGATAGAAGTTTCAGGACGAGCAAGCCACGGTCTGGATATCGACATGTCGGATATCAGCGATACGGTGCAGACCTTAGCGGCCGTCGCGCTTTTTGCCCAGGGACCAACACGGGTTCGAGGCGTCGCACACAATCGACACAAGGAAACCGATCGTATTGGAGATTTGGTCCAAGAGATTCGAAGGCTCGGGGCGGAGGCTCAAGAACACGACGACGGCTTGACGATCTATCCTGGAGAGCTTCGAGGGTGCGAAATCCAAACGTACCGTGACCATCGCATGGCAATGAGTTTCGCCTTGGTGGCGATGAAGGTCCCCGACTGCTTGGTGCTGGATCCTCAGTGCACGGAGAAAACCTATCCGAAGTACTATGAGGATTTGGGTAGAATGATCGGCAGATCGCCAAAATACCTGTAAGCTCCAAGCCTGCAACCACTTACCTAAGCCAGCTGCATGACTACCACTGCTCCAAGCCGCCAAGTGTCCCTTGCCGAGAAGGTCTACCAGCGATGCTTAAACATCGATTGCGCAGCGACTTACGACGTCGGCGAGGTACGAACGAAGTGCGGTGCGTGCGGGGATTTGTTGGATGTGGTCTATGATTGGTCGCGATTGCCGGTCCCCAAGCGGTTGTCGGACATGGAGGCCATGTGGGCAAGGCGGCACGAACCCTTGAGGTTCAGCGGCGTTTGGCGGTTCCATGAACTGCTCCCGTTTGCACCTCCCGAGCGGGTCATCACCGTTGGCGAGGGGCAAACGCTTTTGCAACAAGCGGATTTCGTCTCGCGTTATGTAGGATTGAGACCCGGCCAGTTGTATTTGCAGTACGAGGGAATGAATCCATCGGGTTCCTTCAAGGATAATGGAATGTGTGCTGCCTTTACCCATGCGCACATGGTAGGGGCTAAGCGGGCTGCATGCGCCTCGACAGGCAATACCAGCGCGTCGCTTGCGATGTACTGCGCGGTGACGCAACTGATGCGAGCGATTATCTTCATCGGGTCAGGGAAAATCTCCTATGGCAAGCTCTCACAGGCTTTGGAGTATGGAGCCTTGACGGTTCAGATCGCTGGCGACTTCGACGACGCGATGGCAAGAGTCCAGGAGATCTCCAAAGCGCTCGGCATCTACTTGGTCAACAGCGTCAATCCTTTTCGCCTCGAGGGTCAAAAGACCGTCATGTTCCGCGTGTTAGAGGCCTTGCGTTGGGAGGTACCCGATTGGATCGTCGTTCCCGGCGGGAATTTGGGCAACAGCAGCGCGTTTGGAAAAGCATTCCTTGAGCTCAAGGAACTGGGATTGATTTCCAAGGTACCGAGATTGGCAGTGATCAACGCAGCGGGAGCTGACACGCTCGATGTGCTTTATAACCAGCGAAACTTGCGCTGGAATCGCGGACGACCTCGGATGGAAACAGCGTGTTGGTACTACGATGAGCTCGATCGGAGCAAAACCAAAGCCGATACGATAGCAAGCGCCATCGAGATCAATCGGCCCGTGAACTTGAAAAAATGCTTGCGGGCTTTGGATGTTTGCGACGGGGTTGTTCGCAAGGTGAGCGATCAAGAGATTCTCGATGCGAAGGCACAGGTTGGAGCCGGTGGGATCGGTTGCGAGCCGGCCAGCGCCGCGAGCGTCGCGGGCGCCAAGCTCCTGAGGCAACAGGGGGTCATCGGCTACGAAGACCGCGTCGTGTGCATTTTGACCGGCCACCAACTCAAGGACCCCACGGCCACGGTCGCTTACCATACGACCGACCAGGATAAATTTGAGGAGGTCCTCGGCAGTCGTGGTGTTACGCGCGCTTCGTACGCAAATCGTGCGATCGCCGTCCCGAACGATGTCGAAGCGATCATCAAAGCGATTCAGTTGTATTCCTAGGGTTCTTCAACGCCCCTATTCGATCTAACAGCAACGTACCACACGGAATCCAACCCCCTGTTTTCCTTTCGGTGTATTCCGAGTATTCCGTGGTAGAACGGTTTTGAAAGGGCGCTCAGGACTGTCGGTGGTCCATTCCTAAGACCTAAAAGAGCAACCACGGAACACACGGAACACACGGAATGCATCCCCTGCCTGTTTTCCTTTCCGTGTATTCCGAGTATTCCGTGGTAGATCGGTTTTAAAAGGGCGCTCAGGACTGTCGGTGGTCCATTCCTAAGACCTAAGAGAGCAACCACGGAACACACCGAACACACGGAATGCAGCCCGTGCCTCTTTTCCTTTCCGTGTATTCTGAGTATTCCGTGGTAGAGCGGTTTTAAAAGGGCGCTAAGGACGGTCGCTGGAGATTTCTAAGATCTAAGCAAACCAAGCACTGCGATGAGAAAAAACACGCAGGCTCGTGTACTGTCACGATCAAACGGCGACTCAATTTAAGCGGTACTCATTTGATCTATCTCAAACTACTTTATCTGTCCGGATCGGCGTCTGATTGAATTCAAGCCGGCGAACGAGAGGAGTCCAAGGCTGAGTATTGCCGTGCTGGGTTCAGGAACAGCTGGTGGTGGCGCGTTGTCGCCGAGGCGGATCTTGTAGTTGTCGATTCCGCTTTCAGTCGCCTTGAATATCCCGTCAGATCCATGAGAGTTTACGTTGTCGTAACCAAAAATGATTTCACCACCGGTTGCGGAGAAATTCGGGTGAAAGCCTGGCATTCCAAGGCCTGTAGTAAGATCGATACGAAGGAACTGAGATGCTTGGAGCGAGTTAGCGATTGAGATCCAATTTTGGTTGTCGTTGGTGCTTACAGCAACAGTCGGAGCGATGTAATAATGGCCGGCTTGATGCAATAATAGGGTGTACCCGACAGCAGCTTGCTGGGACGGAGCCGGTGTCGGAGCCGGGTTGAAATAGTTAGTCATGATCAAGTTGAATGAGTAATCGATAGTAGTAAACGCGCCTTGTGTGGAGGGGTTCCACTTAAAGCCGTTGCTACCACTTCTTAGGTGGGCTACACGCATTGGACCACCTGATGGAAATGTCAGTAGGACTTGCCTGTAGCTCCCAGGGGCCCCACCGCTTGCAATGGTTGTGGCAACAAAGCTCGCACCTTGATTCGTCGTAGCATCAACGTACTTGCTGGAGGTCCAATCTGATGCGACGAAGTCGCCATCTTCGAAAATAACTGCGGCAAGTGCCGTTGGAGTTTGACTAAAATGCCAAACTGACGAGACGGTAATTGCGAGAAGAAAAATAATAGTTCGTCGAGCAACATTTTCCTGGGAAACCATTTGCAGAATCCATATTTAAGGTCAAAAAGAAATAGCTAACTAGCTGGACTTGGTATGCGTTTATCGATCATCGGTATTGTTTTAATCAATTAGAAACGTATTTGGATTCAGGTTTAACGCGATTGATGAGCGTTTGGGCCGTTTGTACTAATGGCGATGAAGGTAACAATGTGTCACGACCGAGTTGTATTGGTTCGATACGTCCAACGGATTCATCCTTCCGGAAATGCAAAAATCGGTTTTTCACCTTCCCCGAGAATACAAGATCAGTTCGGTCTTTGATCAGCAGTGCGAACCAGAGTGAGCCACCGAAAATAGGTATGGTGATCCCGAGACCGATTAGTCGATCGACGCATCTTATGATTCTTGTTGTCCAAGGAAGCTTTCTAGAGCTCGCTTCCAGATTCCATAGGGGAAAGCAGCACGGGAGATAGCCCAGTGCTCGTACTGATCGTCGTACGCTTCGGAGGTTGTTTCCCTAGTTCTTAGCCCACTGCTGAACGTATGGAGTCGTCATGGTGTTTATCGATATACGGAGATGATATCGCCACCGTTGCAGCTACAAAGTACTCGGATGATGGATGAATCATATGAACCAATGTGGTACCATCTAAAAAAGTGTTCCTTGGGTTGGTGGGGAACGCCCTGTTACCCAAATAAAGGCTCGATCGCACGGCCTTCGTCCAGAAGATGATACGGGCGGCCTTGGGAATCGGTCGCTTGGAGGTTTTCGACTCCCACTGCCCGGTAAACGGTTTTGGCGATATCAGCAGGTGTCACGGGGTTCTCTGCTGGGTACTCGGCGTATCGGTCGGTGGTACCATAAGTCATTCCGCCACGGATTCCACCCCCTGCCATCAAGACGCTTTGGCAGTGGGTCCAGTGATCGCGTCCCGCGCCGTTGGTACCCCCAGATCGAGGATCCCCTATTTTGGGCTTACGTCCCATCTCACTGGTGACCAACACCAACGTTTCATCGAGCAAGCCACGTTGCTGAAGATCGATCAATAGTCCAGAAAATGCTTGGTCGAACTCCGGCAGCAAATGCTTTTTGAGGCATTCAAAGTTATTGCCGTGGGTATCCCAAGCTCCCTCGCTCTTGCAAGCATCGGCGATCGCTTCGTTCTCTCGCCAAAAGACACTGATGAAGGGGACTTGGGCCTCGACCAAGCGTCTTGCGAGCAGCAGGCTCATGGCGTTGACACTCGAGCCGTAGAGTTGCCGTGTCGCCTCGGTTTCGCTCGAAAGATCAAACGCTTGGCTCGCTTGTGACGAGACGAGCAGATTCAAGGACCTTTCCTGGTGCTTTTTCCAATTCGACTCGTCGGCGGTGCGCTCAAGATCCCGCTTGGCTTGATTGAAGCGTCCTAGAAGCTCCTTGCGAGATTGCAAGAGTTCGGCTGATGTGCCACCTGCAAGTGCCAACGACGGAGCTTGGAATTGCAATGGCTTCTCAAGTGACCCGTCAACAAACAAAGGATCGAACTCTACGCCCAACCTCGCTGCGAATTGACCAGGTCGCGTATAAGGTGCCTTGCTGGGCTTATGGGGCAGGCTGATCGTATTGGGTAGCGATGAGCGCGAGGGTACCTTGTTGGCGACCACGCAGGCCATCGAGGGCCAATCGTCTGCATAGGGACGGCGGTCGTTCCCGAGCGACAGAAAAGTCGAATCGGGGACGTGTCCCGTCAAATTGTAATAATAACCTGCATGATGGTCGTTGGTGCTGACGCTTGCCCCTACCGAGCGCACGATCGCTAGCCGATGGGCTTGATTGGCCAACTTGGGTAAATATTCGCAAAGCCGTATTTCTGACGCCGAAGTGGCGATGGACGAAAACGGACCACGGTATTCGACGGGTGCTTCGGGCTTCATATCCCAAGTATCAATATGCGAGGCCCCTCCACAGAGGAAAAACAGAATGACCGATTTGGCTTGGCCCGAATTGGCCTTCGGTTGCATTCCAGGCGAGCCGAGCAGTTGGGGCGACCCAAGAGGTAGACCCGCAAGCAGACTGGCCGAGGCCACAAGCATGTTTCGGCGATCGATGACTTCGAATCGGTTCATGGCTATCGACTGTACAAAAGGTTGAGAGGGGCCAACAGGGCAGTCAGCTTTTGTGCCCGAATCTTTCCAATTATCGTATCAGAAAATGAGGGTTGCGACGTGAGCCAACCAACGCCAGCGATTGGGCGATTTAACTCAGCCCGCCAGGACGCTGCGTGTGGGCCCGAGCAGGCGAGTGATTTCCGGCGGTGCAGTTCGCTAGTCTTCGATGCCCCGCTTGTAAGCGTCGGCCAAGGGTTCGTCGAGCCCGACGGTCCATCGCTTTCCTTCGGTTTCCACTTCGATAAAATTCGATCCGATCGAGATGACCTTGCCCTCGATATCGCCGAGTTTGAGTTGCTCGCCTTCGCGGACATAGAACGTTTTGTTCTCCGTTTTGGAACGGATCCAAGCTTGGGGGCCTTTGCCATCGGCAATCAAAGCGCTGACGAACGCTTGGGAAGCGACGTCGAACTCCTTGGGTTTTTTCACCGGCGGGGGTGGGTCCTGAACTTTGATCGAGATCCATTGCACGGTGGATTTCGCAGGGATCCCCGAATCGGTCGCACGTATCCCTACCTTGTAATCTCCAAGATCGGTCGCCGTCCAACTCAAATTGCCAGTGTCTGGATCGAGTTGCATGCCTCGGATCGGATCCCCTTCGAATTCGTACTTAAGTACCTGCCCAGGATCGGATTCCTTCGCTGCCACGCCGACATCCATTTTCAAGCCAAGTGTCGCCGAGACGAGTTTGCTCTGTTCGAGAACCGGAGGAGTGTTCGTCGGCGCAAAGATATTTCGCCCGACAATCGAATTTTCGTATTCCACCAATGGCCTCTCGATCCTCGGTGCATTATCACCCGGTGCCGGTTGAACCGGGTTGGCATTCTTCAACGCCAAAACTTCGCAATCGAGCGAGATTCGTAGCCGGTTCGGTGGATTGTTGTTAGGAATCGGCTGCATGTCGAATCGCGTGATTCGGTGCAAGTAGTCTTTGGTGTGAAACGCATGCAAAAGCTTGGTCGCATTTTCAATCGTCCCGGTCCCCGCAAGTTGAAAACGGAAGGACTGATAGAGATCCTTCTCAATCGTGTCGCCCATCGACTTCGGGAGCGGATCGGTCAAATTGCATTGATCGGCCAAGTTGATTAGCCATTCGAGATACTGTGCCCGAGCCTTCTCTTCGTTGCTCGGCAAGGACTGGCTGACCAGACGATTGAGTTTCGATTTGGCGATCGCGCCGGCTGTCAGTTGAAGCTTTTGTTCATCGCGCTGCTTCGACAAATTGAGTTTGAGGTTTTCTTTGGTATCAATTCCGCTGCGAATCGACTCCCAGATGTAGTTTCCAAGGAACAGAAAAAAAACAAGTCCAACCCCAGCGGCGAGTAATTTTTCACGTTTGGATAAGTTCACGATGCACCTCCAAGGATGGGTTCGGGCTCGGTAGTAGGTTCAGCCTTAGGCACAGGCGTTGCAGGCACGGGCGTCGCAGGCACAGGCGTCGCAGGCACAGGCGTCGCAGGCACAGGCGTCGCAGGCACAGGC
>JAJTFB010000102.1:0-1968 GCA_021300015.1 Pirellula sp.
AGCACGATGCTTCGGAGCAGACTCTTCAGGGACCAACGCATCGAATCGCGGTACTCGATAGCGAGCGTATCGAGCAACTCGGGATGACTAGGCAAGCTGCCGGTCGCACCGAAATCCTCCTCGGTCTCGACCATCCCGCGTCCAAATAGCTGAGCCCAGACCCGATTGACGGCCACCCGGGCCGTGAGCGGATTGCTCGGTGAGACGATCCATCGGGCCGCCGAAAGTCGGTCGGGAACTTGATTGGGTTTTATATCCGCAAGTCCATCTCTGCTGCCCCCCGCATCGAACAGGGGCAAAAGGGCAGGGGGGACTTCGTCACCTGGGTCCAAGAAACTCCCTCGCTTGTGGACTCGCGTTTTGCGTTGGGCGGCTCCTGCGAGCTCTTTGAGAATCGGCAGTTTGGGGATCGTACCCATGAGCCCCTGAATCTGCTTGTCGAGCTCCTGAAGCTTGCCAGCAGCGAGCTTCACATCCGGGACATCCTCGAGAGCCAGATCCTCTTTTTCCTGCGATAAGGAGACTCGGAACCGATGCAGCATCAAGTGATTGCCGTAGGATTGAACGATCGAGATTCCTACCCGATCGGTGGGCTTGAGCTCGATCGCTTCTGCAAACTCGAAGATCCCCCAGTGGGCCTGCTTCTGTTTTGGAGAAACCGCCCAGCCGGTTTTGGGATCCTCATCGACCGCACCCTTCCTTCGTTTCGCTTCCATCGATCGTCTTGACGACGACCTGCAGTTCGTTGATGACAAAGTTCGGGTCGGTGGCGTTGAGCCCCAACCGCTCGCTCGCGTCCTGAGCCTGGACCTTGGCCATCAACGCATCGAGTTTCAGGACTTGGTATCGCCCAGGGGGCAATTCGAACTCCAACTGGTACACATCGGTCGCTGGCCGGTCGGCAAGTGCCCGGATCGAGCGATCCGGTTCGATGACTAAGCCGACTTGGCTCTCGGCGGTGGCCGAAACGGCTTGGGCAATGGTCCATTTCGCATCGATCACCGATTGCGATTCACCCCGAATTCGATCGAGGTCCGCGACGCGTTCCTGCCGCTGCTTCTGAAGCGATTCGAGTTCCGCTTGTTGCAAGTCCGAGGGGATCGAAAGCTTCGGCTCGTCGTCGTAGCGATCGGCATCTTCGGTTTGGTTGAAGATCGCGTAAAACTTGTAATAGTCCTCGATGGCGATCGGATCGTACTTGTGCGAATGGCACTTGGCACACCCCATCGTCAGTCCCATCCAAACCTGCAACGTCGTATCGACACGGTCTTTCACGGCCGCGATTCGGAACTCCTCATCATCGGTCCCCCCTTCATCATTGCTCAGGGTCGTTCGATGGAACGCCGTTGCGATACGCTGAGCCATCGTGGGACTTTCAAGCAGATCTCCGGCGAGTTGTTCGACGGTGAACTGATCGTAAGGCATATCGTTGTTGAGCGCATGGATCACCCAATCGCGATAGGGCCAAAGATCCCGTGTCAGATCCTTCTCGTACCCTTTGGTATCGGCGTAGCGAGCCAGGTCGAGCCACAGGCGGCCCCAATGCTCCCCGAACCCTGGATGGTTGAGTAACTCTTCGACCATGCTTTCGATCGCTCGATTGCGATCGAGTTGGTATTCAGCGATAAATCGCTCGACCCGAGATCGCTCAGGATGCAAGCCGACGAGGTCGAGCCAAAGACGACGGACCAACGTGTAAGGATCCGCACTTGGGGCTGGCGATAGCCCCTGGCGTTTCATGGACTCAAGAACCCATGCATCGATCGGGGACTTGGCCCAAGCATCCTTGGGAAACTCCGGCGGGGCGCGTCTTCTGGGAGGCTCGAGCGACCAGTGGTTTCCCCATGCGGCTCCCTCTTGGATCCATCGCTTGAGCAATTCGCGCTGCTGGGGGGTGACGGTCTTTCGAGCCGATGGGGGCGGCATGACCAAATCGGGATCATGGCTTTCGATCCGACGCAGGATTTC
>JAJTFB010000102.1:1974-21923 GCA_021300015.1 Pirellula sp.
ACCAAATCGGGTTCATGACTTTCGATCCGACGCAGGATTTCACTCTGCTCCGGAGAGCCGGCCACGACGGCCCGTTTGCCCTCGCGTTCGAGCTTCGAGGATGCCTCCTCGTCGAGCCTCAGATCCGCTTGGCGATGGGCCGCGTCGGGTCCATGGCAATGGAAGCAATGCTCGGAGAGGATCGGTCGAATCTCAAGCCCAAAGTCGATCGTCTTCAATGCTCCTTGGCCGGTTTGCTGGGCCTCGGCAGGTCCGAGTCCTAACCAAGCGATCGAGGTGATGGCGACAAGAGAACCGAAGAGTCTCGATATCCAGATCCAGCTCGCACGGAGTTTAGATACGAATACGGTATGCTCGACGCTCGGACGATCGCTTGCAGGATGAAAGTTCCACATTTACTTCGCTACCGAATCTTCTGGGTTCTTAAGAGTGATCTTGGCAAAGTAAACTCCCTTGGGATCGCCCCGACGGAGGGTCTCACCAAGCGTAGCGATCGTTCGCTTAGGGGTTCCAGAATAGACTTCTTTGCCTTTCCACGCGACATCGACCTGTTGATCGCAGTTGACGAAATCGTCCTTGAGGTAGATCGTTAGCTCCTTAAGATCGGATTCCTCGACCGAGATTTTCTGCGCGTCGCGTTGTACCACCGACAGCGCCCGGTCGGGGATTTGGCCATCGGTCGCGAGCCAATAGAAACGTCGGCCAACAATGTCGTCCTGTTTCCAAACGATGCGTTCAGGGTACCGCTTGCGTGTGAATGCCTTCATCCAAGGTAACGCTTCGGCATCTTGGCGATCCATCCAATGCGGTTTGCCCGCATGCAATTTCACAAAATGCTCGTAGCCCTTGGGGTCCTTGGCTTGCAGATCGGCCAACAAGGTTTTCCAGGTCGTAGCCGTCTGATTTCGGTTGTAGGCCCCATCCTTCTCACCCATATGGATCGTGAAAGGCAGATTCCTGAGCCCCAACGGGGAGGTTTCGTTCGGGTGGCCGGCCATCATCGCAGCCGCTGCGAATCGGTCTGCCATGCGGGGTGCAAGCTGATAGACGCCATCGCCACCGGCAGAGTAGCCCATCAAATAAACCTTGTCCGGATCGACATCCTCAAACAAAACGAAATCCTCGATGAGCCGATCGAAGAACGCGTCGATGTGCCCCTCGTGCCAAAGGTTCCAAGTATTTGTCGGAGCCCTAGGCGCGACGTAGACTCCCTCGTCGAGTTTGTACAAGCGCTTTTGGTTTTCCCATTGGCCATCGTTGACCTGGGCCGGTGCACCGCCGCCACCGTGCATCGAGATGTAGAGGCTCCGACCGTTGGGTGGTTTATCGCCGAAGACTGTGTATCCAAAGGGCATCTTCAGACCGTCGAGCTCAATACTTTTTTGCTTGAACTCCTCGCTTCTTGCCTCTCGCATCCGAGCCATGTGGTCGTCGATCAAAAGCTTCTCGGCGGCTTGGGCCTGTTCGAGCGTCAGAGCTTGCGACGAGAACGACTGGTCCGCCAAAGGACCTCGAACGTCGATGGGTTGCTTCAGATAGGCTTTTAGGTCTTCTAGTGGGCTGGCTTCCGAGGCTTTGTTCGACGAGGGCGTGTCGTTCGCTTTGAGGCTGGCTTTCCAATCGACCAATACGCTTCGGTCCGCGACGGTCAGGTCCTCTTGGTGTTTTTGCCCTTGGGCTTCGAACTCGACGCGGTACTTGGCCCCTTGCTGGAGGTAGAAATGGAGATGATCGTTCGCATCGAAGGATTCGTTTTTGGTTTTACCTTCGGCAACGAGCTGGTTCGCTTGATCGAATACCTTCAATCCTGCGATCAGACGCTGGGAACTCGTCGCATCGATGGCCCGAAAGGACACCATTTGGGTCCCTTCGGGAATCTTCAAACCGATGTTGGTGTAGCGGTCGGTCACGTTGACCGCGCTGATGTAATCGATGGAACGGTCCCAGACCATCGGGAATTTCAGCGGGGTGCGCTGGAAACTGACCGCGTAGATCGCATGCTTCAGATCGTCTCGTTTGGCGGTCGAAGCTCGACCGATGAACCAAGCTTGGTCGAGCTGATCGCCACTGGGTTCTGCTGCTCCGGTAAAGTGCCAGGAATCGTCCCATATTTCAACCCAGGAATGGTTGCCGCTGTTGTCCGACCACAGAGGAGTGCCGACGAACCGTGCGGGAATTGCGAGGGATCGGCAAGCGTCGATCAAGAGGACGGAAAGTCCCGTGCAGGAGGCCAGTCCCGATTGCAGCGATTCGTAAGGGCTCTGATCGGCCTTGGCTCGCTGGGTCGAGTACTTCACCTTGACCAAGGGAAACAATTTCTGGTTGATCATCGCGGCGGCCTGAGCCGGTGTCGTTGCACCTTCGATCAACGGAGCGAATCGTTCGCGAAAGTCCTTGCGCCAGGCGTCTCTTCGTTCGTTGATATTCACATACGGAAGGATGTTGTTGAGGAAAATCTCCTTGGGAATCTTGTCCTTCCACGGAGCCTTCTGCAAAGCGTCGTGGGCCTGTTCGATCTCGCTCAAGAGAAAATCGGCTTTGAGACTCTTCAGGTCCCTCGGAGGCATGTTCGCGATGAGGAACTCGGCCGATTCCCTCTGCGAGGCTTGAACCCCAGAGAGGACCTTTTCAAGCTCGCTGCGATTCTCTCCGGCCAGAGCCAAAGCCTCTTCGACCCCCAAGGCTTCGGATTTCTTCAGAGTCGATTCCTGCCCAAGAACGCTAGGCGTACTCGATAGCGTGTAGCCAAAGGCCAGAATCGGACAGAGGGCCGCAGTCCACCAAGAACGTTTCGACCAGAGTGATTTCAACTGCATTCGGCGGATTCCCTAGACGTAGAGATTGAAGTTTTCTAAAGCGAGCAAGAGCGATCGAATCGATGTTCCATCACACAGAGTGCGAGACGAGCAACTCGCAGCAGCAATCGGGAAAAAAACCCAAGTTCGATTCAAAAACTCGATAGAAATTCTACCTGCAACCCGTCGGTTCGCAAACGGCCAAGTTAAAGCGAGGCTCTTGAAAGTCCTCTTCGAAACTATCGATCGCCTGGAGAAAAACAGCTAGACTAATGCCCTGGACTTTCTCGTGACAAACCATAAGGGATTCGCAAAATGCCGACGGTAAGAAACTGCATACGGATCGCGACGACGATTTTCATTGCATGGGGTGCCGCTGGAGGATCTAGCACCGAGCTAGCGACCTTCGGAGCCGAAACGCTGAACCTGCCGACCGTTGCCAAATCCCCTAATGTGCTGCTCATTTGCATCGATGACCTAAAGCCTAGGCTCGGTTGCTACGGCGATCCGATGGCCAAAACGCCGAGCATCGACCGACTGGCCAAGCGTGGTGTACGCTTCGATCAAGCTTACTGCAATCAAGCCGTCTGCTCGCCGTCTCGCAACGCGCTCCTGACGAGCTTAAGGCCGCAAACCCTCGGGATCTATGATCTGGAGACCAACTTCCGCAAAGGGGCCCCCGAAGCGATCAGCTTGCCGCAGCATTTCAAATCTCAAGGGTACCACACCCAATCGTTCGGGAAAATTTTCCATGTTGGTCATGGAAATAATGACGATGCGAAATCCTGGAGTGTCGAATCGTACAAACCCAAAGGTAGGAATTACCAAAACCCTGAAAACCAAAACCCGCCAAGCTCCAAGGACGGAACCAAAGCGGCAGCCTTCGAGTCGGCCGATGCTCCCGAGGAACTCTACAACGACTCGTTGATCGCAGATGCTGCCATCAAGACGATCGGCGAGAAGGCCTCGTCCGATCAACCTTGGCTCCTTGCCGTCGGGTTCCTCAAGCCGCACTTGCCGTTTGTCGCACCCAAAAAATACTGGGATTTGTACGACCCGAAGCAAATCGCATTGGCCTCGTTCCAACAACCTCCGGCCGGTGCGCCGGGGTTCGCTTTGCAAAATAGCGGCGAACTGAGGTCCTACTCCAACGTGCCGTCTCAAGGCACCCTTCCTGAATCGCTTCAACGCGAATTGATCCATGGGTATCTGGCCTCCGTAAGTTTCACCGATCATCAAATCGGTCGACTGCTTGAGAGCTTGGACCAAAACGGACTGAGCGAACAGACCATCGTCGTACTTTGGGGAGATCATGGTTGGCACTTGGGCGACCATGGCATGTGGTGCAAGCACAGCAACTACGAGCAAGCTACCCGAATCCCAGTCGTCGTGTCGGCACCCGGCAAAGCCAAAAACGCTTCTAGCCAAGCTCTGATCGAGTCGGTCGATATCTATCCGACTCTTTGCGAGCTGTCCGGGATCGGATCCCCCAGCGGACTCGACGGAAAGAGTTTTGCCAAAGTCCTCGAAGATCCGAGCCTCGGGCATCGCGATCATGCCATTCAAGTCTACCCACGCAGTAAAGAGGGGACAGGCCAAGTCCTAGGTCGATCGATCCGCACGGATCGCTACCGGTTGGTCCAATGGAAAGCTTGGACCGCCCCCGAGGAATCGTCCGACTGGGAACTCTACGATTACCAAGTCGACCCCTTGGAAACCAAGAACCTTGCTCCCGAGCGTCCCGAACTCGTCGCCCAGCTTCGCAAGTTCCTAGATACCCATCCGCAAGCAAAGCCTCCCGTCAAAGATTCACTCGCCGCGGGCAGAGCGACGGCCGGGACGCTCGATGGTTCCAAAGCGGCCGAGCGAGAGGCTCTGTTTGCCAAGAAAGACGCAAATGCCGATGGATACCTGACTTACCAAGAGTTCATGCAGGGACAAAAAGACCCCGAGCAGGCCAAAGGTAGGTTCGACAAATTCGATGTCGACCGGGACAACAAACTGAGCCGTAGCGAGTTTGTCACCAGCGGCAAACCGACCAAGTAACCAGGGCCGTAACCAGGGCCGTAACCAGGGCCAAATAACCAGCGTCCGGGCTTTTCTACCAAAAAGCCCCCCATTTTTACCTTTTCCTGATGAGGTTTTCCTGCGATCGGCGTCCAAGTTTCCACGCTTCTGTGTTGCTTGCCATTTGCCTATCTTCTACTATTTCGATGGGTCCCTTGCCCCTCGGAGTTTGGAAACCCAGTCGCTGGCAAGCTACAGCGATCGAAAACCGATACATTCCTTAGAGATGAAAAGATCACTCATGCATACGACCTCGAGGCTATCCCGCCGACTTGGATTTCGAAGATACCTTCTGGCAGCCATTGCCGGTTCGATGCTCGTCTCCTCCCCGACCCAATGGCTCTGCGCCGAGGAACTCCCTCGCGTAGCCAACGTCAAGGAACAACCAGCCGACAACCGGATGATCATCCGCAACGTTCGGAACCTCGTCGAAGAAGGGCACATCACCCAACCGAAATTCAACGACGAAGTATCCAAGCGGGGGTTTGCGCTTTTTCTCAAGCAAGTCGATCCACTCAAGGCCTATCTGTTGCAATCCGACGTCGACGAATTCCGTCAGCAGGAGACCAACCTTGACGATATGCTCCTGAAGAACAACATCTCATTTGCTTACACGGTCTACAAACGGTACCTGGATCGTCTGAATGAAATCATGCCGATGGTCCATCAATTGATCGATGCACCTCAAGATTACACCGTCGAAGAGTACCTCGAGAGCGATGCAAAGACGATCGAGTACGCAAAGACCATGGACGAACTCAAGGACCGCTGGAGAAAGACGATCAAACTCAGTTACCTCTCGGCCAAAGCCGATGGAGACAAAGAAGAGGAGATCAAGGAAAAGCTTCACAAGCGTTACCGAACCTACTACAAGAACCGTTCGCAAACCGACGTGTACGAACTTCTCGAAATGTATCTCACCGCCCTGACCAGTTCGCTCGATCCGCACACCAACTACATGGCCCCGCGTGAAAAAGCCAACTTCGACATGCACATCTCCCTGAAACTCAAGGGGATCGGCGCGACGCTTCGGGCCGACGATGGCACGACGATGGTCGAAATGGTCGTACCAGGCGGCGCTGCGGATAAAGACGGCAGGCTCAAAGTCGGCGACCAGATCGTCGCGGTCCAGCAAGAGGACGGGACCCCGCCGGTAGAAACCCTCGATATGAAAATCGATGATGTCGTCTCCATGATCCGAGGAGAGGCTGGCACGAAGGTAAAAATCCACGTCAAACCCAAGGCCGGTGGGGAACGCCAAATCTATGAGATCACCCGCGCGGTGATCAAACTCGAAGACTCCGCGGCCCAAAGCGAGATCATCGAACACGGCAAAAAGCCCGATGGAACTCCTTATCGCGTCGGCTACATCAAGCTGCCAAGCTTCTATCTCGATATGGAAGGGGCTCGATCCAACAAAGAGGATTACCGACGCACCTCCAAGGACCTGGAAGTCATCCTCAAGAATTTCAACGAATCGAACGTCGACGTCTGCGTTCTAGACCTTTCGCGAAACGGCGGGGGCTCGCTGCCCGAAGCCATCGCAGCGACCGGATTGTTCATCGACTACGGCCCTGTTGTTCAGGTCAAAGACCCAAACGGACGCGTCATTCCGATGCTCGATGAAAACAGAAGCATCAGTTGGAAAGGCCCCTTGGTCGTCAAAAACAGCCAACTCAGCGCCAGCGCCAGCGAAATCTTCGCAGGAGCCATCCAAGACTACGAGCGAGGTCTGATCGTCGGCGATCCGAAATCCCACGGAAAAGGAACCGTACAAACCTTGGTCGATCTAGCCCCGGCCGCCTTCGGAATCGGTGCCGCGAAACCTCAAGGAGCCCTCAAACTGACCATCCAGCAGTTCTACCTGCCCGATGGACGTTCGACCCAGCTCGAAGGTGTCTCGTCCGACGTGATCCTCCCATCGATGACCGCCGAAATGGACATCTCCGAAACCGATCTGGATTACCCGCTTCCTATGGATACGGTCAAAGCCCAGCCGCACAAGCACTATTCGATGGTCGACAGCACCATCAAAGCGAACTTGCAAGCCCTCTCGGCCGAACGGATCGCCAAGAATGAGGACTTCGGTAAACTCCTCGGCCGCATCGATGCCTATCGCAAACAAAAAAGCGAAAAACTCATCCCCCTCAAGGAAGAGGAATACATGGCCCGGCGGAAAGAGACCAGCATGGAAAAGGAAGAGGAAAAGCAACTCGATAACAAAGCCGAACGCGACAAGGTATTCGTCAATGACTTCTACAATGAAGAAGTCCTCAACGTCGCGATCGACTACGTCAAATCGCTTGCAGCCTCCGGCTCCTTGGTCACCAAGTAACCCAACGATCAGCTAGGATATTCCGCATCGCGGACCAATTCACCTTCGGCGGTGTCCTCCATTCCCATGGAACACCGCCGATTGGTTTTTACACCCAACCGACCAGGAAACGACGTAACCACGTAATCACGCAACGACGCAACGACGCAACGACGAAATGATGACAGCTCCCTATGGCTCCTAACGACCCGCAACCTACAAGCACCTCAAGAAGATCCCGCAACCCGAGCAAGTGGTTTTGGACACTTTGCCTCCTGGCAATCGCTGCCCTTTTTATCAGTCGCCAAGCCATCTACGAAACCGACCACCAGATCGCAAACCTAGCCGGAATTCTATGGGGTTTGATCGCCTTCCTCATGGGCTTCATCGCCCTGTGGCTCTCCAGGTCGATCGCGATGAAATGGAAACTCGCCATCAGCGCACTTCCGCTGCTCGCACTCGGAGCGTTCTATCAGTGCTTTGAATACACAGGAGTCACCGGCGAGGTCCTTCCTAATTTCCGCCTGCGAAGTTTCTTGCGGAGCAAACCTCCCGTCCGCCCACAACGGCCAGAGACTCAAGAAGCGAACATTCCAGCCGAACTCCAATCGCATCGATTCTCTCAGTTTCTCGGGAACGATCGAAGTGGGATCGTCGACGAACCCCTCTTCTCCATGGATTGGGGCCGCAAGCTCCCAACGCTCCTTTGGCGACGCCCTATCGGCGATGGCTGGTCAGGGTTCGCAGTCTCCCAAGGCATCGCATTGACACTCGAACAAAACGAGCAAGACGAAGTTCTCACGGCTCTGTCGCTCCTAAATGGAAATGCCCTCTGGAGTGTTAAGCGCCCAGGTAGGCACTACCATCCCATGGGAGGACTCGGACCGCGATCGACTCCTACCATCGTAAATTACAAAGACCAAACGCTCGTCGTCGCTTTGACCGCAACCGGGCATCTGCTCTGCGTCGATCTCCGAACCGGATCGGTCCGATGGGAACATCAACTGCTTGAAAAATCCCAGACCAACCAAGCCGACTTCGAACTGGCAGTCAACTGGGGCCGCGCAGCCTCTCCCCTGGTCCATAAAGATCGAGTGATCGTTCCTCTGGGCGGAGCCCAAAACAAAATCGCCGCCTCGCTGATGGCTTGCTCACTGGACGACGGCTCAGTGCTCTGGACCCAAGGAAAGTCGCAGATCAGCTACGCCTCGCCGGTCCTCATGAACATCCATGGAGTCGAGCAAATCGTCAGCGTCAACGAAGGCGATGTCACCGGCCATGCATGGGAGGATGGTCGGGTCCTTTGGACCTCGCCCTGGGCGAGCAACTCCAACGGAGCTGCATGCGCTTCCCAACCCATCCTGATCGACTCCGATAAAATACTCGTCGGTAAAGGATACTCCCAAGGCTCAAAACTCTTTGAGGTCCGTTTCAATCAGGTCGGCTCGGAAACCGAACCCAACGAGAACCTGCAACCCGGCGATCCAGCCTGGAGCACCAAAGACCTTTGGTCGATCAACAAAATCTTGAAGACGAAATTCACATCGTCGATTTACCATGACGGAAAACTCTTTGCCCTCAGCGATGGGATCTTAGAGTGCGTCGATCCAGCAGACGGATCTCGCGTTTGGCGAGGCCAACGCTACGGCCAAGGCCAAACGCTTATGGTCAACGGAACACTCCTGGTCAGCTCTGAAGACGGGCGAATCGTCGCGGTCGATAAGCAATCCGGCAAGCCTATCGCCGAGATGAACGTTCTCGAAGGGATCACCTGGAACACCTGCGCAGTGGCCGGCCCCTTTCTACTGGTCCGAAACGGCTCCGAAGCCGTTTGCTTAACGGCCCCCGCACTAGGCGAAACAACAAAGTAAGCGTGTGAATCAAGACACCCAAACCAACACCGGAGCCTTCGAAGGACTGATCCTGGGATTTGACCCAGGGTTGGCCATCACCGGCTATGGGATCCTTCAGGTCCAAAACCAGCAACCCGAGCTGGTCGAGGCGGGCATCCTGAAAATGCGGCGAGACCGAACGCTCGCCGAAAGGCTCAAAGAGCTTCACGATGGGGTGCTCGAAGTGCTCGAATCGTTCCCGATTGCCGTCGTCGCAATCGAACAGCTATACTCCCACTACGAGCGACCCAGGACCGCAATACTCATGGGACACGCCCGAGGCGTTCTGTGCTTGGCGGCAGCCAACGCGAACCTCGAAGTCCACTCCTACGAGGCGACCAAGGTCAAACGGATGCTCACCGGCAACGGTCGGGCGCCAAAGGACCAAATGCAACAAGCCATCCGCTTGCAACTGCGATTGAATGAACCGCCCGATCCACCCGACGTGGCCGACGCGCTTGCGATCGCCCTATGCCATTACTTCACCACCAAACAGCACCCCCAACTCATCGAACCCACTCGTAGGAAACAACCTTGATAACCAAGATCTCTGGCCAACTGCTCGCGCTGAGCAACGACTCGGTCACGCTGGCTGTATCTCCCTTTGAGTACGAGATTGCGATCCCCGAATTCACCCGCCGACAATTGCAAGGCAAGATCGGAGATACCATCTCCCTGCATACCATCCACTACATCGAAGGCAATGCAGCTCAAGGAAGTCGGCTGACCCCTAAGCTCGTCGGCTTCCTGTCCACCGCCGAACGCGATTTCTTCGAACTGTTCTGTTCGGTCGACGGTGTTGGTGTCAAAAAAGCCCTGCGTGCGATGACCAAGCCGGTGCAGGACACCGCAGTGCTCATCGAGCAACAAGACGCCAAGGGACTCTCGAGTCTACCAGGTGTCGGGCCTGCTACCGCTGAGAAAATCATCGCCACGCTGCGCCGCAAAATGCCCCGCTTCGCGCTGCTCGTCAGGCAGCTCCCGGCTGGGGTCGAACCGCAGACGACCGGTGTGGTCGACGAGACCTACCAAGCCCTCATGGTGCTCGGACACTCCGAGTCCGATGCAAAACGCTTGATCGAACAAGCACTTGTCGGCGGTAAGAAATTCAAAGACTCCGAAGCGATGATCCACGCCATCTACCAACGTCAAACAGGACAATCGGACTGACCCTATGCCCTGGTTCCTTCCCCAACTCGGACTCCTCGTTGTTCTGGTCCTGGCCGTGCTCGTCGCTTGGCATCCCAAGTCGCGGACCTACGGATTCGCCTCCTGGGTCGTCGCAGCGGTGCTCGGAGGCCTTATCTACCCGAACCTTTATTTGGATTATCTCCCGACGGATTATTCGCAGTTTTTGAATTACCTGCTCCTAATCGCGATGTTCGGGATGGGAGCCACGCTGACGTTCGAAGACTTCCAGCGTGTATTGAAGATGCCCAAAGCGGTATTCATAGGTGCAGTCCTTCAATTTACCGTCATGCCTTTTCTGGGCTGGGCCCTTTCGAAAGCTCTGGGCCTGCCACCTGAACTGACCTTGGGGATGATCCTGCTCGGAGCGAGCCCCGGCGGGATCTCCTCGAATGTCATCACCTACCTGGCAAAAGGAAATGTGGCTCTATCGGTGAGCATGACGGCCGTCTCGACACTTCTTGCACCGCTGATGACACCTTTGATGGTCTACCTCTACGCCAGAGAGTCTGTCGAAGTCGACTACCTGAAAATGTTTCTGAGCATTCTCAATACCGTCGTTGTACCAGTCGTCCTTGGTCTGATCGCCAACCTGCTCATGAGACGCTTGCGGATCGATCCTGCGCGCGCCGAAAAATTCCTTGCCCTGACATCGATGGTCGCCATCTGCGGCATCTGTGGCTTGATCGCCGCCAAGAGCCAAAACCAAATCCTCCAAGTCGGTCCGGTACTCCTGGTAGGCGTCACCCTACATAATTTGCTCGGTTACCTCCTGGGATATTGGGGCAGTCGAATCTCTGGCCTGAACGTCCGCGATAGCCGAACCGTCGCGATCGAGGTCGGTTTGCAAAATGGAGGTATGGCTGCAAACCTTGCCATCGACGTGCTCAAAAACACCTCGGCCGCTATCGCCCCGGCCTTGTTCGCCCCGGTGATGAACGTCAGCGGCTCGGTCTTGGCCTCATTCTGGGCCCAATCCCCACCAGCGGAATCCGACCCGAAAATACCCGCGTAACTCAATACGCCGCACCGCCTAAGACTTAAGTACTTCTACCTAGGCTTATTCACGGTGCTTTCAGGTTGTTTAGGATTGAGGTTTCGTGGACGCATCGCTCGCCAATCTCATCCCCAGGAGCACATCCCTTGTCCCTGCGCATCTACCTCAGAACTTTTTGTTCCGCCCTGATCGTCAGTCTTCTGAGTCTCAGCAGTCAAGCGCAGCAGCCCCCAACGGTTTATATCGGCGGGGACATCCTGACCATGCGAGGAAATCGTCGATCTCGGCGGAAAAACACTCCTGCCTGGATTCATCGATACGCATGGTCACTTCGTCTACTTCGGGAAGAATCTTGTCGATGCGAATCTGTTCGATTGCCAGAATATCGAAGAACTTATTTCCAGGATGAAAAAACAGGCCGAGGTCACCCCCGAGGGAGCTTGGATTGTCGGCTTTGGTTACCAAGCCCGAACCATGAAGGAAGGCCGACCACCGACAGCCCAAGAACTGGCTGAGATTTCCTCCTACCGACCCGTGATGATCGTCGACTCGTCAGGGCATCTAGGCTCAGCCAATCTGGTAGCCTTCGAGGCCGCAGGCATCAATTCCGAGACACCGGATCCGACCGGCGGTGCCTTCAGCCGAAAAGAAGATGGCAAATCGCTTTTAGGCCCCATGGAAGAGACCGCTTTGAATGCAGTCCGTGCCAAACGTCCAGCCTTCTCCGGCGAACTTGCAGCCAGAGCGGTCACCGGTGCTGCTCAAGTGTGGGCAAGCTACGGGCAAACGACGGCTATGGAAGCAGGACTCGGGCTCGGAAACGATGATATCCAGATCGTGACCAACGCAATCGAAAACAAACTCCTGCCCATCGACCTCTACCTAGCCGCAAAAGACTCCGCCTTGGACGACACGCTTGCGGCCGCCTATTCGGTCGCCACTCAGTACAACGCAGATGCAAACGGGATCGTTGAAAAACTCCGATCGGCTCGACCCGATCTGGACACCCGTTACGTCAATCGCGTCCGACTCGGGGGTGTCAAGTTCTGGTTGGACGGTAGCCTCGATACGGCTTGGTTCACGCAACCCTACACCGAAAACCCACCCGGCAAGACCGGGGCATTCGCTGGATACCGTCAGATCCCAGACGAGGTTCTCGATGGAGTGTTCGACAAGTACTGGACGACCAACCTCCAGATCCACATGCACATGAACGGTGATGCAGCGGCCGACCAAGCCCTCCGAGCAATCGCCAAAGCGGTCCGAAAGTACGGAATGCGAGATCATCGACCGGTCTTTGTCCATGCGACTTGGTTGAGACCCGATCAAATCGAACAGATCAAACGCTATGGAGCAATCCCAAGTTTCCTGACCGCAGGGATCGTTACCGGGGGGGATGCGGTCGTGAGACTTTGGGGCCCCGAGCGCTCGGCCCGAGCCATGGCCTCAAGAACCTTTTTGAGATCCGACCTCCCCTTTACCTACTCACACGATGCACCCGTCTCGCCAACCCCATCAATCCTGGCGCTAGTCGATGCCGGCGTAAACCGTCTCTCCGGTTCCGGCAAAGTCGTCGGACCCGACGAATGCATCCCACCCTACCACGCTCTGAGGGCCGTGACGGCCATGGCCGCCTTCCAAATCAAAGAAGAGGGCTCCAAAGGAACCTTGGAGGCAGGCAAATTGGCCGACCTTGTCATCCTGGAAAAAAATCCCTTGAAGGTCGACTCGACGAGCATCAAAGACATCACCGTTCTGGAAACCATCAAAGAAGGGGTTACGGTTTTCAAGAAGCCATAGCCAACCTCTGTAACTCCGTACCTCTGTATATCCGTACCTCTGCGTATTCCTACCTCTGTGCCTCTGTGTTTTTTTGGCTTCGGCTTTGGCTTTAGCTTTAGCTTTAGCTTTCCGCTCCTTGCTAGCATATCTCTAAGCCAGCAAAGCTTTCGGCGAGTGCTATGGCAACCGCACAAGTCAACTTGCTAGACTCCGGATCAGGGCCAGCGTCCACAGGTTGACGCGGCAGCGATCCTAGGAGATTCTGGATGTACAAGTTCCTTTTATGCATGCGTTATCTCAAGACCCGTTGGATCGCACTGGCCTCGATCGTCTCGGTGACCCTCGGTGTCGCGACGCTCATCGTCGTCAACAGCGTCATGGATGGTTTCACGACCACCATGCAGGATCGAATGCATGGAATCCTTAGCGATATTGTCCTGGAGACCCGCTCCCAGACTGGCATCACCCAACCCCAAGGCTACGAAGAGCGGATCCGAGCAAGGCTCGGTGATCGAGTCGCTGGGGTCACGACGGTCGTAACGCTCCCTGCGATGATGACCTTTCAACGCAATGGAAATAGCCACACACAACAAATCAACCTGATCGGCATCGATCAAAACACCTTCGCCTCGGTAAGCGACTTTAGCAAGTACCTGCTCCATCCGGAAAACAAAAAGCAACTGGACTTTCTGCTTAAGGACAACGGTTACGCTGTAGAGCGCGAACGCATGCAACCCTCGGGCTGGGAGTACCGAGCCCCGATGGCTCGCTACCAAAAGGTCGTCCAGCAACGGCTTCGCAATGCCCAGGAACTCGAACAAGAACGGTTCGAACAGTTGCAGCAAAAGATCCAAGAAGAATCCCAAGCATCGGTCGATTCGCAAGCCGATCCGGTCGCATCCTTGATGGCCGGCCCGGGAATCCAAATCGCCAACAACGCTCAGCAAATCAGCCAATTCGACGCCGAGAAAGAGCAACGCACCGGGATCGTTCTTGGAATCAATTTAGGATCGATTCGCGGTCGCGAACCCGATGGCACCGTTCAGGACTTCTTCTTCCTCAGACCGGGCGATGACGTCCAGGTCACCTTTCCCAACGCGGGAACCCCGCCACGTGGAATCGACGAGCAATTTACGATCGTCGATTTCTACGAGAGCAAGATGAGCGAATACGACTCGACATTCGCATTTGTTCCTTTGGAAAAACTCCAGCATTCCCGGGGCATGATCGATCCGCAAACAGGCGCCGGTGCGGTGACATCGATCCAAATCAAACTCAAACCAGGAATCAATCTCAATGAGGCCCGCGATGCACTTCGCGACGAGTTCCCTCCCACCCATGATTTCGTCGAAGTCAGGACCTGGAGAGAGACCCAAGGTCCACTTTTGGCCGCCGTGCAGCTTGAAACAACCATCCTCAATATCCTGCTGTTTATGATCATCGCCGTAGCTGGCTTTGGAATTCTCGCCACGTTCTTCATGATCGTCGTCGAGAAGACCCGCGACATCGGGATCCTCAAAGCTCTCGGAGCCACAGGTATGGGCATCGCAACGATCTTCCTGGGTTACGGGGTCCTGCTCGGTACCGTCGGATCAGGGGTCGGTGTCATATGCGGTCTGCTCTTCGTTTGGAAGATCAACGATATCGCGCGAGTGATCGAATGGATCACCGGCCGCGAGGTCTTCGATCCGACGGTCTACTATTTTGATACCATCCCGACGATCATCCATCCCTACATGCTCGTGTGGGTCTCGCTCGGAGCGATCCTGATCGCGGTCCTTGCCAGCGTACTTCCCAGCATTCGAGCCGCCCGCATGCACCCAGTCGAGGCCCTTCGTTATGAGTAACCCAGATACGACCCGACAACTTCCTATCCCTGCGCCACACATGTTGGACATGGAGTCGAAACCCCATAGTCCCTATCGGGTGATTCGCCCTGAGGATACAGAGTCGCTCCGCACAACGCGCAGCCCTGCGGCCGGCCAACTCGACCCGATGATCACCGCGACGGGGCTGGTCAAATCCTATCGCAAGCACAAAACGGCCGTTCCTGTCCTCAAAGGGGTCGATTTCGTTGCACCCAAAGGGCGAGTCACGGCCATCATCGGTCAAAGTGGATCAGGAAAAAGCACCCTGCTGCATTTGCTCGGAACTCTCGACCAACCCGATGCAGGCGAAATCGCCTTCGACGGCCAAAGGATCGATTGCTTGACGGCTCGCGATCGCGATGCGTTTCGCAATCAACAGCTCGGAATGATTTTTCAGTTCTACCACCTCTTGCCCGAACTGACTCTCCTTGAAAACGTCCTTGCACCTGCAATGATCACCCACGGTCTGTTCTCCTACTTGAGAAACCGACGGCTGGTGGTCCAACGCGCCAAGGACTTGATCGATATGGTGGGCTTGTCGCACCGCATGAAACACCGCCCAAGGGAACTCTCGGGTGGGGAAATGCAACGCACGGCGATCGCTCGAGCTCTGATCGCAAACCCCTCGCTCCTGCTTGCTGACGAACCCACCGGCAACCTGGATCACGAGTCCGGTCAGATCATCCTGCGTATCCTGCGACAACTCAATCAAGACCACGGATTGACGATCGTCATGGTAACCCATGACGAATCGATCGCTCAACAATGCGACTCGGTGGTGCGGCTCAAGGACGGTAAAGTCGAACGGCTGCCTCCTACACCCCTGAGAACCACCTCCGATGCAATTCGAGGTGGGTAAATACACTCGAATCTATCGGTTGGCCATGTCCGAGAGCGGCATGTGGCGATAATAAGCCTCCAAGCATAGGATCGATAGCACCGTCGCATAGAGCCGTCCACCGGCACTCCCATGCGGGTCCCCTTCGGGTGGCCAACTTCCTCGCTCCTTGCCCGTGCGGATTTGCAACTCCGGAAGCGCTTCTTTCATCACGTCGTTCCACTTGCGCCAATTGGCCCCTCCTGCATGGTGCAAAGCGTTGGTCGCGTAGTACCAATAGTAGTAGTCTCTGCCCTGGACCCCAGTGACCATCGGCTCGCCTAGCACCTTGCTACACCCCGCGGTGATCCGAGGATCGTCGGTCTTCCATCCCAAATACATCCTGCAGAGCATCCCCTCGGCGGTCATCGAAATCTTGGGCTGCGAAGGAGCCTGATACGCATACTGGTCCCCATCGGGATTCGGACCCCTGACCCCATCTTTACGCTGGACAGTATCGAGAAACTGATGGATCAGATCCAACCGATCACTCGGCACGTCCAAACCTGCCATGCGGGCTGAAATCAACGCCATGACGTACCATCCAGTCACGCTCGTATCGCCAGTCTGACGAGGTTCATAACGCCACCCACCTCCCTGGTCCTGCGCTCTCAAGGCCCAGGCGACGGCGCGCTCGGCCGGTTCCCTCAACTTCGAATCTCCAGACATCCCATAGAGCTCGCACAAAGCGATCGTCGCCTGCGCTTGGGAATAGGTCTTTTGGATCCCAGCCGATTTGGCTGCGAAATAACCGTCCTCATCCTGAAGCCTCAGAAGGTAATTCAAGCCTCGGTAGACGTTGGGTTGATAAGCCCCAGTCTGATGCGTATTGCCAGCCCCCATAAAAGCCATCAACGCCATGGCCGTCGCAGCCGGCCTGTTCTCCGAAGTCCCCGGACCGCTAAACGGGGAGACCAAACTCCACGAACCATCGGAAAGCTGATTCCGCTCGAGCCACTCAAGCCCCAGCGCTACGGCCTTCTCGGTCTGCTCGGTGCCCCCATAAGCCTTCAGCAACGCACCCTTCATCGTCCCAGATCGACCCGTGAGCCCCTTCTTGATCGAGAAGTCCGGAACGGCCATCTGCGTACCGATCTCCGTCAACTCCGGCACAATGACCGATAAATCCGATGCTGTCACGGCCAAGTCCTCGGCCGACTCCCCATCGTTCTCACCGAGCATCATCTCCGATTCGGCGATGTTGAAGGAAGTCAGCGAATCTCCCTCACCCCCCGCATCGGCATTCCCAAGAAACAAAACCAACGATCGAGTCACCTCTCGGTGCAGGGGTATCAACGCCAAGAGCAAGATGATCGCAATGTGGATCATCGTGCTTACCAACCAACTCGGTGCCTCTTTGACCGACTTGGATACCCAACGGTCCCAACCCTCAGGCTCCTGATCCTGCTCCGGGTCGGTCAACCCCTCCTGGCTAGCCCTAGCGTCATCGAGCCTACCGTCATCGAACCTACCGTCGGCTCGTTGGCCAATTTGCAATTGATTGATCGGTGCGGCTGGAGCGTTCCTGGTCAAAGACCCAGTTCGAGGGTTAGCGCCCGGTGCCGGTGGAATCGCCGGTGAACGCTCTGTTGCTCGAGCAACCGGCGGTGGCGGCGGCGGTACAGGGGCAGGCGGTACAGGGGCAGGCGGTGGTGCGGGTGCAGGCGGCGGGGAAGAAGCAACCGGCGGTGCAGGTGGCGGTGCAGGTGGCGGTGGCGGGGCAGGCGGGGCAATAGGGTGCGGGACCTGACCAAGTTCCCAACGGGACTCAGGGCTGCCTTTCGATGGATTCGGATCGCGCGTTCCAGACAATTGTTTCAGGTTCCGTCCTAGCCAAGTTCGGATCGTTTCGGACTCTCGGATTATACACCCTCAGTCGCCCAAAAAACCCCTTGGTCTCGATAACCCGTCGTCTCGATCCAGAAAATAAAGCACCCCTCGGGTCAGCCGAGATATCACTCGGAACGGACCCGAAGGGTGCGGAGTATCTTCGCCGACCATTGAAGATCGGTGGGGGAACGACAATTACGAACCGTTGTCCTTCAGGCCACGAAGATCCGAAGGCTGAACTTGGTTCGCCTTGCGGTTCTCTCGCTGGATCGCTTCGTAAACTTCTTGTCGGTGAACAGGAACGTCGTTGGGGGCTTCGATACCAAGCCGCACTTTATCCCCACGAATGTCCACGATCGTGACTACAATGTCGTCTCCGATCATGATGCTTTCGTCTCGGTGTCTCGAGAGCACAAGCATTGGAGGCTCCTTTTCATTCTGAGTTGCATCCACTGCAACAGGCTTGGGGCAAAAGAAAATCTTCCAATCAGGAACAATCCAAGACTGGAACGATCCAAGGTATCGGCCTTCGATTCGACCAAAATGACGCTTTACGATTTACTTCCGCGCAAACAACGTCTAGCTCCTTTGGCAGTCCTAGCTTCTTTAGCAACGCTAGCTTCTTTACCGATTGTTCGGCCCGGTTCCAAATGATTCGGATGTAGGGACCAAGACCGTTTAAGCATGACGGATTGGCTATTCCTCAAGCTTTAACAATCGATTCGACGATCCGTCAACAAGATTTACCTCTTCGTCATCGCAGCCTTAGAAATCCGTCTCGTGAAACGCCGAATCCCCTCTTTCCGTCCACTGTCGATCCCGCAAAAAAACCACTCCGATGGCTTCGACAACCCTGGCCTTGGAACCCCCGATGGAGGTTCCCAAGACTCGATCGACGAATGCCTCCGAGCCTTTTCCAATGCCACCAATTGGGGCGTCGATCTCTATCCCGCAAAAGCCACCGGCCAACAACCCTTCTTCGCGCGACTCGTCGATAACCTCATCACGCCCGGGCCTCCAGCAGACCCTGACCTACAAGACTCCGATGCCCATTGGGATCAGCTCCCCTCCGTTTCGATGCATCGCGCCGAGGCCTTGCTCGATCAAATCGGAAAACTCGTCCAACGAATCGACAAAACCGAAACAGCCCTTAGAGATCGCGAAGCTGAACTCTCGACGATCGTCGCATTCTCGAACCACTCGGCCCCGTCGAAGGAACTTGCAGCTCGACTCGAAAGTGTCCTAGAAAGCACCGCTCGGAGCATCGGAGCCGTCGCTGCTGCCTTGTACCTCCTGGACGAAGACACCACTTCTTTGAAACTCAGAGCCTCCTACGCGCTACCCAAATCCCGATTTCTCGCACCAGCCCGAGATCTACCCAGCAGCCTCGCGGACCTCGAAGCCCTCACCGGAAACGCTGTCCTGCTGAGCGACATCCAAGCGGCCCGCGAATGGCATTCTCCTGAACCCTACCGCTCAGCTCTAGTCGTTCCGATCGGCACCACAAGCATGCCCCATGGAACCGTCTGGTTCTGGTCCGATCGCGTTCGGTCCTACGGCGCATCGGAAATCGAAGTCGCAAACCTCGCTGCAGGTCGCCTGATGGGCGAAATCGAACAGTCGATCCTGGGCGCAGAAGTCACCATGGCAAGACAAATCGCCAAACACATCGATGCAGCCGCCGATTTCCAAAATAGCCTCATGGCCGATCGGCAAATCCTCCACGAAGATTTCGACCTCGGGGGATGGTCCCACCAACAACATCTTATCGGTGGAGCATTCCATCACTGGACTCTCAATCAACAAGGCAAGCTCTCGATCGCTGTCGGTGCTGCCAACTCAAATCACGCGACCGGTAGCATGGTGGCCACCTCGGCACTGACTCTCCTAGAGGCCTTCGAAAGAATCCATCCGCTAGGTCCCGAAACCCAATCGGCACGTCTTTCGCACCCCCTTCGGGCAGCGATCCAAGCCATCAACGTTCAGCATTGCAACCGAAACCACGATACTTGGCAATTGAATATGACCTCGCTGGAGATTCATCCTGCAAGCGGTTCGGCGGTCGCTTGTTCGGCCGGTCAAATGCACTGCGTGATCCTTGGCGATCGAGGTATTCGGCACGTCGGCAGCGCTATTCCCCCGCTGGGCTCTAATCCTGACGACCCTTGCAGATTGGGACGCTTTACCATCGAATCCGGAGACATGCTCGTCGCGTTTACCTCTCGGCTGCTAGGCGAGTCTTCTTTAGACCTTCGAAACCCATCGACATCGCTCCAGAGGTTCGACGCGGCTAGGATGCTCAAATTCCTGCGGGACTGGCGCGAGGAACCGGCCCAAGA
>JAJTFB010000103.1 GCA_021300015.1 Pirellula sp.
CCTAACGGTGGATACGTATTGCCCAACGACAGCTACGCGGGCTATCCCCAACAGCCCCAAAATGGGTACAGCCAAGGCGCTTATGGAAACCAAGGCTACCCGGCAACTCAGTATGCTCAAAACACCTATGCAGGCCAAGGAATCACGAATCCGGTTCTGCCGATTCCACAGGTCGCTTCTCGGCCACTGCCATCGACAACGGCGCCACCTACACTCACGTCGCACACCCTGCCGAACTTCAATACCGACCGCGACCAGGCGCTCGCAAACGCCTCGCCGCGTGGGTCACTGGTACCATTCTTCTTGGTACTCTCGTTCATCCTGAACGTTTATTTTGGGCTCTGGCTCAATCACCTGAGCACCAAGTACCGACATCTCCTCGGAAGCGTGCGAGGGTTGGCTCCAAACTCCCTAGATGCATAAAAGCATCAAGTCGTTTTGGATTCCCAGGTCGTCCCTTGCTTGCCGTCTTGAATCGAAACTCCGATCGACTTTAAACCATCGCGGATCGCATCCGAGGTCGCAAAGTCTCGCTTGGTTCGTGCTTCGGCCCGCAGGTGAATCACAAGTTCCATGAGCCCTTGAACCAGCCGAGCCGATTCCGATGAATCGGAGGACTGAGAGACCGGTTTGCGGAAGATCCCTAGGAGCGAGGCCATTTCTCGCAGGATGGAAAGTCCGCTGCGCAAGGCTTCGCGATTCGCTTCGCTTGGCGACTCGTCGAGGTGCGACTGGTCGATGAACCGATTCAAGGCCCGAGCCATTTCGAACAGATCGGCCGTCGCTCCACCGGTATTGAAATCGTCGTCCATCTTGGCCAAAAAAGAACTCCGCAATTGAATCAACTCGGCAAGCAGAGCAGGGGGGTTCGCAGGCGCCTCGAACGCACTCCTTCGCATCGCATGAGGGATGTCGTAAACCGAGCAACCGAGAATCTTTCCGGCCCTTTCGAAGAGTCGGTAAAAAGTCTCTAGAGCCGATCCAGCCTCCGCCAACGGTTCGTCCCCAAAGACGCTTGTCGATCGGTAATGCGTGCGGAGTAAAAAGAATCGAATCCGTTCTCCGGTGTGCTTCGAGATCAGACCGGCAAGACCGCCGGCTCCCTTGCTCCGAGAGATCTTCCCCGAAACACTTGCATCGGGAGCCTCAGAGGCATCGTCCGAGGTTCGATCGGATTTCCCTCCAACCTTGCCACCCTCATTGGAAGCTCGCATCAAGCCGTTGTGCATCCAATACGTCACCATGGGTTTGTCATGGCAGCAGCGGCTTTGGGCTAGTTCGTTTTCATGGTGGGGAAAAACAAGATCCAGGCCACCGCCATGGATATCGAAGGTCTGGCCGAGGATCCCACGACTCATCGCCGAGCACTCAATGTGCCAACCCGGACGCCCTTGGCCCCACGGGCTCGGCCAACTCGGTTCGCCAGGCTTGGCCGACTTCCAAAGGGCAAAGTCGCCCGAAGAGCGTTTACGACTGGCCGCCCCACCACCTTCGCCTTGCTGTTCGTCAGCCGAACGGTTGCTCAAACAACCGTACTGCGGATCCTTCGTCACGTCGAAAAACACATCCCCATCGGTTGCATAAGCGAACCCCTTGGCGATGAGCTCTTCGACAAAGGTGATGATCTCGCCGATGCTGTCTGTCGCGCGCGGCATTCGGTCGATCTGGTCGACCCCCAAAGCTTGCAGATTCGAAACATAATCGGCCGTCATCTGCGTCGCCAACTGAAACATCGAGATCCCCTTCTCGCGGGACCTTACGATCAACTTATCATCCACATCGGTGATGTTGACGACCCAAGTCACCTCATAGCCGCAATGGGTCAAATAGCGTTTGACGGTATCGAAAATCACAGGTCCGACCATGTGTCCAATGTGGGCCTCGGCATAGACGGTCGGACCGCACAAATACATCCCCACTTTTCCGGGCTCGATCGTCCGAAACGGCTCCTTGACCTTTGTCAAAGTGTTATAGACTCGGATGGGGTATTCAGGTAGGTTTTCTTGCATAACTCAAGCTTTTCTCAACACTCAAAGGCAGAATCAGGTACCATTATAAGGCGTTTCGCCCTGGAAGAATTTCGGCCACGAAAAATTTCGAAAGCGACCGAAAATTTCGCAAGGTAACCAATCGCGATGGTCGAGTCCACCGCAAACCTCCAAGGGCCTGTTCCAATACTTACTTTGGTTGGGGATCCATACCCTTTAGACAACATCCTTTAGCCAACGAGGACTCGAACGCTTCGCAGTCGTTGGGCCCAAAACAGAATTAGAAAAATGACCTCCATCAAAGTAGATACCGGCGGATTGACCGACCAAGGATTGGTTCGAGCCGAAAACCAAGACCAATTCTTCGTCGGCGAACTCGCCCGCAGCATCAAGCTCCACTCGGTCTCTCTGGGCATCGCCCCGGAAACAACACTCACGGGAGATCCTATCGGACAGATCCTCATGGTCGCCGATGGAATGGGAGGCCACCGCGCCGGAGCCGAAGCCAGCGGGCTTGCGATCCGCTACTTCATGACCGCGATCCTCAACCGCTTGCAATGGAACAGCCTTCTTGCAGACGGTCAACAAGACCATCTCTTGGACGATCTTCGCGAAATGCTCAACGAAGCACACCGCGAGATCCGACGCCGCTCGGAAACCTCCGAAGCCCTAAGCGGTATGGGCACGACCTTCACCATGGCCTACGTCGTCTGGCCCCGTATCGTCGTCGTCCACGCCGGTGACACCCGCTGCTATGTCTTCAGCAAAGGGCAATTATCCCTACTGACTCGCGATCATACCGTCGCCAACGAGATGATGCGAAACGGCAAACTCAATCCCAACAACAACGAGCGATCCCCCTGGGCCAACGTCCTGGTCAACGCACTAGGTGCCGGCGCCGAAGGAGTCCAAGGTGATCTGACAAGCTACCCGCTCGAACCCGACGATATCGTCATGATGTGCAGCGATGGACTCAACAAACACGTCGACGATGAAACCATCGAACGCGTTTTAGCCCAAGGGGGCACCATGCAATCGATCTGCAAAACGCTCATCGACTTGGCCAAAAAAGGGGGTGGCACCGACAACATTACCGTCGTTGCCTCCCAATGGTCCTTGGCCAAACAAGAAACCACCATGCGAGTATCTGCGATACCTCCCTGTACACCTAATGTCATCGAGGAAATGCCCTCACCCATCCGCAACTATGGGACCGTCATCGATCTGTCGACCCACATGATGACCACCACCGATGGCGAACGAAGCGGAGATACCGATCCGCTTACCACCGAGGCTCTCTAAGACCCCCATGCGGCCCCTCATCGCCCGCGCCCTGTTCGCACCGACCTTCGCCTGGAACTTCCTCCTGGGCCGAGTCCTGCATCGGCGAGACTGGTGGAACCAAGTCGATCCTTGCGTCATCCTCGGCGCACTACCTCTGGCTTCCGATGTCCCTAAACTCGCGAGCCTCGATGTTCGCGGCGTAATCAATATGTGCCAAGAGTATGCGGGACCTACCACCGCCTACCAAAAATATCAAATCGAACAACTCTGGCTCCCAACCGTCGATTTCAACCCCCCGTCTCTCGACTCGGTCCGCCGTGGTGTCGATTTCCTCCACGAAAAAACCTCAAAGTCCCAACGTGTCTACGTCCACTGCAAAGCCGGCCGCGCTCGCTCTGCGACCATCGTCATCTGCTGGCTAGTCAAACACAAAGGCATGAGCCCAGAACAAGCCCAAGCCCACCTGCTGGCCTGCCGTCCTCATGTCAATCCCCGTTTACTTAGCCGCCCTGTGGTCCGAGAATACCTAGGCCTGCCAAATCTTGGATCGGGCTCCTAATAAACTCCACCGTTTCCCGTTGAGCTTGCGCAGCACCGAAACGCCGACTGACCCACTGTCCGATTCTTTTCGAAATTTCATGGACCTCCCTATGTTCACAAGATTTTTGCTCGCCACAGCGAGCCTCTTGTTTACCCATAACGCAATCCTTGCCGTCCAATCCCCCGAGCAACCTCCAAGCCGCTACAGCGAGCCCAAATTCCCCAAGGAACGACTACCGATGTGGAAACAAGTCGAAGAAGCGATCCAAAAGGGCCTGCCCAAAACCGCAATCGAAAAACTCGAAGCCATCGGCCAGCAAGCCCTCGAACAAAAAGCCTACCCCGAAGCCGCTTTGGCCCTGGCCCGAAAACTCCGGCTCCAAAGCGACATCCAAGGTGGTGATCCGGCCGAAGCCATCTTGGCCCTGAGCAAAGAACTACCAACCGCACCAGATCCCATCAAACCCGCTTTGCATGCCATCCTGGGCCATTGGTACTGGTCCTACTTCCAATCCAACCGTTGGCAATTCCAAGGCCGTTCGGAACTTGCCGACGAAAACTCTCCGGACCTCAAAACCTGGAGCCTTCAACGAATCTTTCGAGAAATAGATCGACAATACTCGCTATCGCTTGCCAATAGCGAGTCTCTCAAAGCCACCCCAATCCAAATTTTCGACCCCCTTCTGGACCCAGGAACCTATCCAGACTCCTATCGACCCACCCTCTACGACTTTCTGGCTCACCAAGCCATCGAGTTCTACGCCTCCGGGGAACAAGCCGGTGTGGTCCGCCAAGACGCCTTCGAAATCGATGCGGCATCCGTTGCCCTAGGACCGACCGACGAGTTCCTGGCCTGGAACCCCAAAACCCTCGATGCCGATTCCCCAAAGCTCAAAGCGATCCAACTCTACCAAGCCCTCCTGAATTTCCACGCAACAGACCAGTCGCCCGATGCGCGGCTCCATTGCGATCTCGAACGCATCCGCTTCGTTACCAACAACGCCAACGGTGAAGAAAAAGCAGCCCGTACGCTAGGGCTCCTGGACTCCTTTGCCCAAAAGAACGCCAAGCATCCCCTCTCCTCGGTAGCCCGAGCTCGCTTGGCCGAGATTCACGTAAGCGAAAACGACCTAGAGGCAGCCTACGAAGCGGCACTGCAAGGAAAAAACGCTTTCCCCGATAGCATCGGAGGCAAACTATGCCACAACCTGATCGAATCGATCACCGCTAAAGCTATCAACGTTTCGACCGAACGGGTCTGGAATACCCCCGCCCCAAGTATCCGTGTCCGATACAAAAACATCTCGACCATCCACTTCCGAATCGTCGATGCGGATTGGAACCAACGACTCGCAGGCCAAGATCGCTATCGCCCCGACCAATTCAACGAAGCCGACCGCCAAGAGCTTTTCAAAAAAAATCCAATCAAAGCCTGGACATCCAACCTCGATCCGACCACCGACTATCAAGAGGTCACCCACGACGAACGAGCGCCGGTGGACCTCAAGCCCGGATACTATTTCCTCCTCTATAGCTTGAACGGCCAATTCACCCCAGAGAACAACCAACTCGGAGCCTGCGAACTGTGGGTCTCCAAACTCGGACTCATCCTGCGCCCCCGAAACCATTTCGGGATCCCTGAACTCGAAGATGGATTTCGCGGCATCGAAGGCCTCGTCGTCGATAACCAATCCGGTGAACCCATCGCCGGCGCCAACGTCCTGTGCTTCGCCCGAAACAACAACAGCAACCAACTGCCAAACACTCCGACGAGCCGAGTTCAAACCGATGCGACCGGCATATTCCGTATCCCAAAAATCCAAAACGCCGCCTTGATCCTCGTCGAGCACCAAGCAGATCGACTCGCTAGCCAATCCGAAGCCTACGTCTTTGACCACCAAGCCCCCCCGGCAAACCCACTGAACGTGGCTCTGTTTACCGACCGTGCCATCTACCGACCCGGGCAAACCATCCACTTCAAAGGGATCGCTACGAGCAGCGATCGCAAAACCAACCGCTACGAAATCGTACCCAGTACGAAATTCACCGTCCAGTTGCAGGACCCCAACGGCCAAATCATCGAAACCCTCGACCTAGTGAGCAATGACTTTGGCTCGTTCAGTGGCTCGATGACCGCACCGCGAAATCGCGGCACGGGGACCATGATTCTCTCGATCAAAGACCGCCCATTTTCCACCGCGATCAACGTCGAAGAATACAAACGACCAAAATTCCAGGTGACCCTCGATGGAATCAAAGACCAAGTCAAACTCGATGACAAGGTCACCCTCAACGGCAAAGCGATGAGCTACACCGGTACGGCCATCCAAGATGCGAAAATTCGCTACCGTGTCGTCCGCGCCGTGCGATGGCCCGATTGGTTCCTCTCCTGCTTCGCTTGGCGCATCGCTCCCTACCAAGGACGTTCGCAAGAGATCGCCCAAGGCTGGACCAAAACCAATGCCGACGGAAGTTTCCAAATCGAATTTGTCGCCAAACCAGATCGATCGATCCCCGAAGTCGATTCTCCGATCTTCCGATACGATATCACCGCAGATGTCACCGACTCGAATGGCGAAACTCGCACGGGAACCCAAAGCGTCTCGGTCGGGTTCGTCACTGCCCAAGCCAACCTGTCGGCAAACGATTGGCAAACCGAATCGGAACCTGTCGAAATCGAAGTCAAAACCTCGAATCTCGACGGTCAAGAAATCGCCTCAGCAGGCCAGATCAAGTTCTTGAAGATCCTCGAACCGAACGAAGTCCCCCGTGCCGATATCCTCGGCGAGGCCATCGCTCCGCGGCCCAGGCCCATGCGACGCCAACCGGGCCAAACCCGCGTGAAAAACCCGCGGCCAATAACCCCACTCCAAAAACCTGACCCCACCGATTACCGCCAATGGCCAACCGGCGATCTGGTCAGCCAAGAAGCTTACCAAACCGATGCCGATGGAAAGACCAAACTCAGCGTCAAACTGCCCGCTGGCCTCTACCGCGCAGTGCTCGAGTCCAAAGACTCCTACGGCAAGCCCATCCGCTCAGAACTGAACCTTCGTGTTCTGAACCCAGAGCAACCGAAACTCGGGATCAAACTGCCCCATGTCTTTGCCAGCCCCAGCGATTCGCTCCAACCGGGCCAAACCTGGACGGCACTCTGGGGTACCGGGTACGACAAAGGTCGCGCCCTGGTCGAAATCCAACACCGAGGTGGCATGATCAAGTCCTATTGGACCGATCCAAACTCCACCCAACAGACCATCGAACTACCGATCGATGAAGCGATGCGCGGCGGAGCAACCGTTCGCGTTACCTACGTCCGTGAAAACCGACTCTACTCGGAAACCCGCAAAATTTCCGTGCCTTGGAAGAACAAGGAACTGACCCTCAAGTGGGAGCGATTCCGCAACAAACTCGAACCAGGCGCCAAGGAAAAATGGTCGCTCAAAATCCAAGGTCCCGACGCCCAAGGAGCAAGCGCCGAACTCCTCGCCTCGATGTACGACGCCTCTCTTGATGCCTTCGCACCCCACCAATGGCTTAACCGTCTAGGCGATTTCTATGAGGAATCCCAAGGGGGAGTCCTGTCTCAATTCCAGAACATGAGCCTTTGGGTCAACATCCTGCATTCGAACCTCCCTAGCAACTATCAAAGCGTCGAAGAATCCTATCGACGCTTCCCAAGCGAACTGCAAATGCAGCCTCCCATCATGTTGTTCGGTTCCCCACGTAGCATGATGCGAGGAGAAATGGGCCGTGGATCCGGAGGAGTCGAACTCGGCTTGGCCATGATGGCAGACGCCGCCCCTGCACCCGGCGGCCTTCCTCCCGGGGCGATGGCAAAAAGCCTTCGAGCTGGTGGCATGGGTGGCGCCCCAGGGGCCCCCGGAGCCCCCGAAGCCGAATTCACGAGCAACCAAGCCGACTCCGGAGGGGACGGTGGCAATGCGGGTTCCACTAAAACGCTCTCCATGGATTCAATTTCTCCGCGGATCAACCTCAACGAAACCGCCTTCTTCTTTCCTCAACTGCTGGCCAACGACGATGGTTCGGTTTCCATCGAATTTACAATGCCCGAAGCGTTGACCAAGTGGCGTTTCATGGCCTTGGCCCATGACAAGCAACTCCGCAGCGCCAGCTTGTTCGATTCGGTCGTCACCGCCAAAGACCTGATGGTCCAACCCAACCCACCGCGGTTCCTTCGCCAAGGGGACCTCATCGAGTTTACCACCAAAGTCACCAACCGTTCGAATCGAGTCCAACAAGGGACCTTTGCGTTGCATCTGACCGATGCGATCGACGAGTCGAACGTGGATGCCAAGTTCGAGAACGGCAAAGCCGAACAGAGCTTCGAACTCGCGGCCAACGAGTCCAAATCCTACCGATGGCGCATTCGAGTGCCGCAAGATGCACGCCCGATCACCTTCAAAACCATTGCCGCGACCGAGCAACTCAGCGATGGCGAACAAGCGATCTTGCCGGTCCTCTCGAACAAAGTCCTCGTCAGCGAAGCGATCCCGCTGCCGATAAGGGGCAAATCGACCAAGGAGTTCACACTCCAAAAGCTCATCGACTCGGCCGGTTCCGACACGATTCAAAACCAGTCGTTGACCCTGCAGATGACCTCGCAACCCGCTTGGTATGCCGTCTTGGCTCTCCCTTACCTGATGGAGTATCCCTACGAATGCAGCGAACAGACCTTCAACCGTCTCTATGCCAATAGCCTCGCGCGGCACATCGCTGCAAGCGACCCGAAAGTCGCCAAAGTCTTCGAGACATGGAGAACGCTCCAGCCCGAGGCTCTCGAATCGCCGCTGAGCAAAAACCAAGACATCCAATCGATCCTGCTCGAAGAAACGCCTTGGCTCAAAGATGCCAACCGCGAGTCCCAAGCCCGCCGAAATGTCGGGATCCTTTTCGATACCAACCGACTAAAGAACGAAACCGACTCGCAGTTGCAAAAGCTAGCTCAGATGCAGCGCCCGAGCGGTCTGTGGCCCTGGTTCCCAGGGGGCCCAGACAACGAGTATCTCTCCTTGTACATCGTCACCGGCTTCGGACGCTTACGCAATCTCGGCGTTGCGGTCGATGAAGGCATCGCACTTAATGCCCTCGGAGCGCTGGATGCTTGGATGAACAAACAGTACAACGAGATCAAGGACAAGGATCCCAAGAAATCGCACTTGGGTTCCACCATCGCGCTTTATCTGTATGGAAGGAGTTTCTTCCTAAACAATGCGCCCATCGCACCGGAATACCAAACGGCGTTGAAGTACTGGTTGGCACAAGGCAAAGACCATTGGGTGGAACAAACACGCCAATCGCAAGCTCACTTGGCCGTCGCCCTGAAACGTTTCGGCGATGCAGAAACACCCAAGGCCATGATCAAGAGCTTCAAAGAGCGAAGCGTCACCGACGAGGAACTAGGGATGTTCTGGCGAGACACCGAGCGGTCCTGGTGGTGGTACCACGCGCCGATCGAGACCCAAGCCATGATGATCGAAGCCTTCGACGAAGTCGCCGGCGACACCCAAAGCGTCGAAGAATGCAAGGTTTGGTTGCTCAAACAAAAACAGACCCAGGATTGGAAGACCACCAAAGCCACCGCCGATGCGGTCTACGCGTTGTTGCGTCGCGGCGAAAATTGGCTTGCATCCGACGCGCTCGTAGCGGTTGAACTCGCCGGAACCAAACTTGAGCCAAAGAATGTCGAGCGGGGAACTGGATTCTACCAGCAAACATTCGCTGGAAACGAAATTCGACCTGAGATGGGCAAGGTGAAAGTGACCAAGTCCGACGAGGGGGTCAGTTGGGGAGGATTGCACTGGGAGTATCTAGAGGACATCAACAAAGTCACCGCGCACGAGGCAACCCCCTTGAAGCTCGAAAAGAAGCTCTTCAAGAGGGTGCTGACCGCAAGTGGCCCGGTCCTCGAGGCCGTTGTCGCACCGGTGGCGATCGGCGACGAACTGATCTGTCGCGTCGTTGTGCGAACAGACCGGGACATGGAGTACGTCCATCTGCGGGATTACCGAGGGAGCGGAACCGAACCGGTCAACGTCTTGAGCAGCTACAAATCCCAAGACGGTTTGTTTTACTACGAAAGCACCCGAGACACCGCCACGCACTTCTTCATCGATTACCTGCGCAAGGGAACCTATGTCTTCGAGTATCCGGTAAGAGTGCAATTGGCCGGCGAGTATCCCATGGGATACGCATCGATCGAGTGCATGTACGCACCGGAGTTCAACAGCCACTCCGAGAGCATTCTCCTGAGAGCCGAATAACCCCAAATCCTGGGGCATCCCCCAATCGCCCCCAAAAAGCCGTCAAACTCCTCCCAACCCGTCAAAAACACCCCATCCAAGGTTTTTCCAATCGCAGGTTCCCCCCCTTCAAAATTTTGACTGCGTCCGCTAAACTCATGGGAGTTACGCGTCCGTGGCGCAATTGGATAGCGCATCGGTCTTCGGAACCGAGGGTTGAAGGTTCGAATCCTTCCGGGCGTACTTTTTTTGATCTGCGAACTGATGCTGCCACTCCAGTTCGTTCAGAGTACTTCACAGGCCTCCACCATTTCGACCGTGAAAATCCCCTGATTTTTAAAGGGTTTGTGTGGAGTCGAGTCTCTCAAGGCTATCTCAGTATGGTGCCGGTCCAGCTATTTCTCGGCCGGAATCTGGCCCAGACAACCGAAACTATCGCGCTCTCGCCTCCGAGAGGCGTTACAAGTTCATTCGCCGTTTGCTTCGGCTCCTCCGAACCGAATATGAAACAACAGCTCCGGGTTAACAGCAATTGGCGATCTGTTTCGAAAACGATCACTTCGATTTTCGAACTTAGACTCTCGATCGCATAACGTGACGCCCTCGGGCTTTCATCGTGTCGCGCCGTCGGGGTTTGTCGACAACCGTCCCCCAACGAAAAAACGCCGCGACGTTGGGCGGACGTGGCGGCGTTAACGGGGAGTTTTTTGAAACGTTCAGGCCTAGGAATCAGATTTGATCGGTTGGCACAACTGCCTCGGTACGATTCAGCAGATCGATCCACATTGTTCGTTGGTTGCCCCAATCGTGCGTCTTGGCGATCGGCCGGACTTCACGTTCCAGAATCGCGTCGCGACCACAGACAGTTCGAGGCAGGCCAAGAATCTTTTCTTGGATGTCCGGGGCGAGATTGTCGAGCCACATGATTTGCGACATTCGCGTCGTCGAGATTTGCCCGTAGTGGGCAAGTTCCGATTGGTTGATGATGATCCCGTCGCGAACCAAGTCACGGCAGCGGTGGGCCAGGGCCAATAATCGGGTGATACGTGGGATTCGACCTGTAGGCTTCACAACCGCCGGGCCATCTTCCAGGCTCTTGCTGCCATTGCGACGTACTCTAACGTGGAAGGAGCGGTTGATGGTCAGTTTTCCGGTCATGCCATCACCTCCCGTTCGCCAGCCGACAGGCTTTGCAGGCCGGTGTCGTGGAAAGTGATTGCTACGTTGCCAGCGACGCCGTCGAAATCAACGCGATCGATCAACAGCTTGGCGAGGCGGACCTGTTCACGTGGTTGAATGGTTTCCCAAAGTCCTTCAAAACCTCTTAGCACTCGCCTGACGTCGGCAGCATCGATGGATTGATCTTTCAGCGATTGTTGTTCC
>JAJTFB010000104.1 GCA_021300015.1 Pirellula sp.
TTGGATTGCGTCACCGGGGACATTGTGGTGGTGATGGATTGCGACATGCAGGACCCCCCTGAGATGCTCGGACCGATGCTCGATAAGATCCATCAGGGATACGACGTGGTCTCGTGCAGACGGATAGGTCGCGATGGCGAGTCGCTGTTCAAAAGATGGAGTTCGACGGCATTTTATCAAGTCATGAGATCGGGGATCGACCATCGGATACCTCCCGAGGTTGGGGATTTCCGGATGTACACGCGGCGGGCTGTCGATGGAATACGAGCTTTCCGAGAGCAGCACCGATTCATGCGAGGATTGGTCGCTTGGTTGGGCCTTAAAGAAGCGATATTGCCCTTCCATCGTCCGGCCAGGGCGGCCGGCCAGACGAAGTACCCGCTTTCGAAATTGATCAAATTGGCCTGGACCGCGATCTCGTCTTCCTCGCCGCTACCGCTCAAGGCCAGTTCGTATCTAGGAGCGGCGATGCTCTTGAGTTCTGTATGCGCGGCCTGTCTGTTTCTTATTGGTTTTTTTGCCGATTGGAACGCCACCTCGAGTTTCGCTTGGGTTTCTTTTCTGCTCGGACTCAGCGGGCTTCAAATGACCGCGATCGGTCTTTTGGGAGACTATGTCGGAAGGGTTTTCGAGGAATCCAAAAGTCGCCCTTTGTATGTGGTCAGTCAGGTGTGCAACATCGAGCATTCCCCCGAGCAGCCAAGAGCCTTGTGGCTCGACACCCATGACGCTCAATCGGCCGTCCGGGTCGAGCCTCGCATCTATGGTCCGATCGTCCTGCCGGCTGCACCACGCAAAGCGGGCTAATCGATCGGAATGAACTCCCAAGCACCGATCGATCTTGAGCGTAAGAGCAACTGGCGTTGGGACATTTGCTTGCTCTTAGCCGTTTGTTTTTTGGTGCTTTGGACCGGACTCGGGGCAACCCGACTTTGGGACCAGGACGAGGGGTATTACGCCAGCGTTGCAAGGGAGATGCATGAGCGTAAGGACTGGGTCGTTCCGACGTTCAATCAAGAGCTCTTTGCGCACAAGCCGCCCTTGATGTACTGGGGTATGATCTGCGGTTTTGATTTATTTGGTGTGTCGGAGTTTTCCGCGCGTTGGGTATCGGCGATCTTCGGGACCGCGATGGTCTTGATGACCTACTGGATGGGTCGATTGCTGGCCGATCGCCCAACGGCCCTGATAGCCGCTTTGGTGTTGTCGAGCAGTTTGATGTTCACGGTGGCATCTCGTTCGGCGACTGCCGACGTGCACTTAGGCTTCTTCATTTTGGTCGCTTTGACGCTCTGGGTTCGGTCTGCGAAAATATCGCTAGATCGAATAGGCGGGGTCCACGATCGAGCGTTGGCCTACCCAGTAACGCATGGGGGGACTTGGTTGGCGATTTATGTCGCGATCGCCTTTGCGGTCCTTTCCAAAGGACCGATAGGCTTTGCCTTTCCGATTGCGATCCTTGGGACTTTGACCCTGCTCTGGCCGTGGGTGCAGGGCCAGCGTAGAGCCTTCTGGAGTCTGATGACGCCCAAGCGTTTTTTCGGAGCGACGCTATCGATGCAGCCTTGGCTCGGTGCCTTGGCGTTAGTCGCGATCGCTGCACCTTGGTTTTGGATCGTCCATCAGCGAACCGATGGAGCGTTTTTCGGTGAGTTCTTTGGGGTACAGCACTTGGAGCGATTTTCCAAGCCGATGGACAACCACAGCGGCCCGATCTACTACTACATCGTCTCGATTTTGGTGGGCTTTTTCCCTTGGACCTCCTTTGCGATCCCGATCGGCTTGCATGCGTTCCGGGCACGAAATTCCGATCCAACCCGATTCGCATCGATGGTGATAGGCACCTGGCTATTTTTCTACTTGGTGGTTTTTTCGGTAGCCAGCACCAAACTGCCCAACTACATCATTCCGGCCTACCCTGGGATTGCGCTTTGGATCGGTAGTTACTTTTCAAGTTGGCTGGATCGTTCCGCTTTGAGCTCAGGGCTCCGGAAGCGATTTTGGCCGAAGGCCGGTTGGACGTTTATGGTCCTTAGCGGCCTGGTCCTCAGTGGAGTTCCCTGGATCTTGGCCTCGAGGTTGGCCGAACCTTGGCTCGAACGCTTGGCCGTCGATCCGAAGATGCTACCGGCGATTGCAACCTTCGCATGGCTTGGGATGTTGTTGCTCATCGGCGGGATCGTCGGGCTGTTCTTGGAGTCCTGGGGCAAGCCGGTTTGGTCGCTTGGGATTTTGGTCGGAGTTTGCGTCGTCTGGGTGGTGTTGATCTGGCAGAGGATCCTCCCTCAAATCGATCGATTTCAGACCCCCCAGCAAATCGCCATCGAGCACCTTAGGTCATCGGGATCTGAGGGGGCGAATGGGGCGAATGGGTCGACAGTCGAGCGCAGTCCATCGCAGGGGGATCCGGTGGTCGCTGGGATGTTTCGCCCAAGCATGGTTTTTTATTCGCGACGGACATTGAATTTCTGCCCCGATGATGCTTCCTTGGAGCAGTCTCTTTCAGCCCAGGAGCCTCCGAGTTCGGTGGTGATCCATCAGGCTAGTCCCGAGGCGCATCGATCGCTTCAGGAGCATGGCTATCGGATCGTCGATCGGCTTGATAGTTTCCCGAAAAAAGGTTCTCGCCGAAGTGTCCTGCAGCAAGCGACCGCGCTTGGCGGCATCGCTTTGTGCTCGAAGATATCCAAGGCGTACAGTCCCAACGACGTACTGAACTTGGCGTTTGTCGGCGTCGGTGGTCGCGGAGGAGGAAACCTTCAGGAGATGGTCTCTGCCGGGGGCGTACGAGTCGGTGCGATCTGCGATGTCAATCGCAATACGCTCGAAGGGGTCGGACAGCAGCACAGCGAGGCCAAGAGGTACGGGGACTTTCGACGCTTGCTCGATGACCTCAACGGAATCGATGCGGTGGTGGTCTCATCGACCGAGCACACGCATGCTTTTGCGACACTTCCAGCCCTGCAGCAGAAAAAGCCGGTCTATTGCGAAAAACCGCTGACTTACAACGTCCAAGAAGCCCAGCGGATCATGATCGAGTCGGCCAGGGCCAACGTACCGACACAGATGGGAACCCAAATTCATGCCGGAGCCAACTACCGCAGGGTGGTCGAATTGATCCAATCCGGCGCGATCGGTCCGGTCAGCGAAGCCCACGTCTGGACCTCCCGAGCTTGGGGACTCCAGAGCCAAGAAGATTCCAAGAAGAACGGCGATATCGTTTATGTGACGGATCGTCCAAGCCAGACGCAACCGGTCCCCAAAGAAATCGATTGGGATCTTTGGATCGGACCGGCTCCCACTAGGCCATTTCACGAAGTCTATTTGCCAGGTCCCAAGTGGTACCGATGGTGGGACTTTGCCAACGGAACAATGTCCGACTTAGGGAGCCACTTCAATGACCTGCCTTTCTGGGCACTGAAGCTCGATCATCCTCAAACCATCGAGTCGTTTGGCCCACCTGCCCACAAAGAGATCGCCCCCGCATCGATGACGGCCCTCTACGAATACGGACCCCGCGGAGAGATGCCCGCCTGCAAAGTCGCTTGGTACCAAGGTGCCGACAAACCCCAACTGTGGAAAGACAATGCGATCCCGAAATGGGAAAGCGGCATTCTGTTTGTCGGCCGCGACGGGATGCTCCTGAGCGATTACGGTAGGCACGTGCTGTTGCCGGAGAATAAGTTCCAAGGGTTCGAGGGTCCTAAGCCCTTTCTGCGAGAGTCTCCAGGCCAACAGCGTGAGTGGCTCGAAGCGATCCGCAATGGAACCCCGACAGGAAGCCCCTTCGATTATGCTGGCCTATTGACCATCGCAAACCATTTGGGGAACGTCGCCTACCGCGCTGGCAAAAAGCTCCTGTGGGACCCCAAAGCTCTGCGAGCTACGAACTGTCCTGAGGCCACAGAGTTCATCGAACGCGAACCTCGCAACGGTTGGTCGTTGGCCTAAGCATGCAAATCGCCAACCGAACGGTATTGGTCTCAGGGGCTAGCTCCGGCCTCGGGGCCGCCTGCGCACGGAGACTCTTGAAACTCGGGGCCAACGTCGTGGGTCTGGACCGATCGCCGCCGGGGGCATGGCTATCACCCAACGAATCAGCCCAGGGGTCTTCGGATCGCTATTGGCATGGACAAGCCAATGTGACCGATGAGGCTTCGGTGCAACGAGTCGTTGCGCGAGGGATCGAGCGATACGGGGAATTTTCCGGTGTGGTCTGCTGTGCGGGTATCTTGCATGGCGAGCGGATACTAAGTCGCGATGGAATCGCATCGCTCAACGCATTTCGCAACGTGATCGATGTGAACTTGATCGGGACTTTGAATGTCGTTCGCTGGGCAGCCGAGTCGATCGCCCGAGGAGAGCCTCAAGCTCCCGATGGAGAGCGAGGCGTTGTGGTGATGACCTCATCGATTGCCGCCTTCGATGGTCAGATCGGCCAGTGTGCCTACGCAGCCTCCAAGGGTGCCGTGGCGTCGATGACCCTACCGATGGCGCGGGAATTTGCGAAACTTGGGATCCGTGTCGTCAGCATAGCACCGGGCGTATTCGAGACACCGATGATGCAAGCCGCTTCGCAAAAGGTCCGAGGGCCGCTGCTCGAGACGACCGTTTTTCCAAAGCGGTTCGGGGACCCCGAAGAATTCGCGGCGATGGTCCAGTGCGTCTTGGAAAACGCGATGCTCAACGGCTCTGTGCTTAGGCTCGACGGCGCGTTGCGCATGGAGTAAGAATTGCTTGCATTCGAGCTTTTTCAACGATCTTGAGGGTTGGCAAATTCGAAGGGGAAATCCAAAGGGATCGCCTCATCTGGCAAAAGGCAAGGGATACCGTCGATTACGGGGTAGAGCCAGCGTTGATCTTGTGAAACTAGAGCTTGCGTTGGAATTGCGGAAATAGTACGACCGATCTTATTGGTCATCGGGGAGCGTCCGTGGCGCTCCTCTAATAGGCTCAAAAGTTGAGCTGAGGCCAGAGATAAACAGGTACCTGAGTTAGGGCAGCGTATGACTCCCAAGATCCATTCTGGGAATTCCTGGTCGTTGGCGGTCGCATGGTTCTTCATGGCTGCGATTGTAGTGGATATCCTCCCGTTTGCCATTGCCCAGTCTCCTTCGGCCCAGTTACCTACGCCCCAGTCCCAAACGCCCTCGGTCGATCAGTTCCAAAACAACGTCCCGGTCATGACGTTTTTGGACATGTACAGCGGGCAACCTTGGGGCCGCTATGTCGTTTCCGAAACAGTGACGGTACCGAAGTACGAGTACCGCGAGGTCAAGGATAAGGTATGGGTTCCGGTGTGGGTCCAAGAACCTAGGCAAACGACGACCACTCAGTACGACCAAGTCGTCTCGTACCAGCTTCGCCCCCGATCGGTACCCAGCGCGAATCCTTTCGCGGCACCGCAACAGATTCTCGAATACGTTCCGATCGTTCAGTATCAGCCTCGGAACGCGCAAACGACTCAGATGACGGCTTATCAAAAATACGAGGAACGCGAAGTCAGCCGGATGGTCCCAGTGCTGGTCAATGCCAGCGAGCAAAGACAGAGGTTTGTCGACCGACCTTTATCGGCCAGTGCGACGCCAGGAGTTGCAACGAGCAATTTGGTTCAAGACTCGGCGATGCTCGCGCAAGCCAACCGGACGACGGCCCGGTACCCAACGCGTGCGATCGATTACCCTACGCAGCCCAAGTACGGTTCGCCCGTGTATGGATACACATCGTCGAATACAACCTGGAACACTCCGGTGACACTGGCCCCTCCCCCTCCGATGACCGTCCCGCAGTACACGGCACGTCAAACGGCGTCAGCTCCGATCATTCCAATCGCTTCGCAGACGGCCGCGCCGGCTTATCCACCGATGTACGCGGGAACCGGAACACCGATTCCACCGCCGAGTGGTCCGCCGACGATGCCATCGGTTTATGGATCACCAGCGGCTCCAGGTGGGTATCCGAATCCTGCTTACCCTGGATATCCGACCGGAGCCCCGACAGTCCCTCCGCTTTACGCCGCTTCTCCTAATCCGCAAGCGGGGTATCCATATCCACAAGCCGGATATCCACAAGCTGGTTACCCACAAGCCGGGTATCCATATCCACAAGCCGGGTATCCGCAGGCTGGTTACCCGCAGGCTGGGTACCCGCAGGCTGGGTACCCTGGTTATCCTGGATACCCTCCTAATGGCTATGCTGCTTGGTATGCCCAGCAAGGGGCCTTGTTCCCCACGACCATGTTTTCGACCAATGGTGGGCAAGCCTCGATGGCAAGCGGCGGGTATCCTTACAAGGGTTATCCTCCTGGGGCCGTTCCACCTCCCACCTCAGGCTACAGCTATGGCGCACCTGGTTACGGATCGACTCCCTATGGCGCGCCTCGGGTTGCAAGTGGTCCTTTGGGTGTTTCTTCGAATGCTCCGAACTTCCTGGGCCGGAACTCTCTGCCTTTTGGAACCGGCAGCTACTAAGAACCCGGGCCCACAGCATTAATTTTCCGGATAAAGCCACTCTAGATAGGTTTAGAGGGGCTCATTTTCAGCCATCTGCCACGTAGTTGCGTTCGAACCGGTTCGAATGGTTTGACAGATTGATAGGATCGAAGTTAAATCAAGAGTCTACGTTAGCTCACCCCTGCCCCCCCACTTCTGGAGAGACAATTCGATGAAGAAATGGATCGTTTATTTGGCCGTTGCGATGACCGCTTCGATGGTTTCGCCCAATGCGTTTGCCATCAAGGAGTTCAGTGAGGCTTGGGCAGCAATTTATGCTGAGAAGTCTACGAATGACGGCTTCAAGAAGCTTGCGATGGAAGCCAAGTGCAACGTTTGTCACATCGATGGTGAAAACAAGAAAAAGCACAATCCTTACGGCGATGTCCTTGAGCATGACGGTTTGACCAAGAAGAATTTCCCACCGGCGAAGTTCAAGGAAGATCTTGAAGGGACCCGCAAGAAGGTCGAAGAGATCCTCAAGAAGATCGAGGATAAGAAGGCAGAGGGATCCGACAAGACGTTCGGACAGCGGATGAAGGATGGTTTGTTGCCAGGGGGCGACGTCAAAGGTAAGTAACGTTGTTTGTGAACACCGGCGATAGACAAAAAACTCCAAGGCGTCCTGAGAAAACCGCAGGACGCCTTTTTTCTTGGTGATTCCTGTGGCTTTGCGATCGCAAGTTGCGGAAGTGTCGATGAGCAGACGAAGGCTCCAACCAGGGCACCATAGATTTAGGTTATAATGGGACGAGATACTCCGGTGTCACACGGTGCGGCATCGGCGATCAATCTCGTGATTTTGTACTTTAGAAAGGCGTTGGCCACGATGTTTCGTAGTCTATTTCAATGTGTCGGCATGCTGGGTCTTGGTTTGGCAGGTCTTGGTTTGACGCCCGTTCTCGCGCAGGATGCGACCAAGCAGGAGACCGAGGCTGGATTCGTTAGCCTTTTTGATGGCAAGTCAATGAAGGGTTGGAAGGTCAACGAGAATCCAGAGAGCTGGAAGGTCGAAGGCGGGAACCTCGTTTGCAAAGGCGAGCGATCGCACTTGTTCTTCGTCGGCGAAGAAAAGCCTTACAAGAATTTCCATTTCAAGGCGGAGGTCAAGACCGAGCCGAACAGCAACGCCGGGATCTACTTCCATACCAAGTACCAAGAATCGGGTTGGCCGAAGTACGGTTTTGAGTGCCAAGTCAACTTGTCCTACAATTCCGATCCACGCAAGACCAGCAGTCTCTATGCCGTCAAAGACGTCCTGGAAGCAGCAGCTAAGGACAACGAGTGGTACACCCAGGAGATCATCGTCCAGGGCAAGAAGGTGACCTTGAAGGTCAATGGCAAGACGATGGTCGAGTACAACGAACCCGAGGATCAAAAAGCCGGTTCTGACTTCACTCGCAAGATCGACGAAGGGACCTTTGCACTCCAGGCCCACGATCCGGGGAGCAAGGTTTACTTTCGCAACCTGCGAGTCAAGCGTCTCGATTGATCGATGAACCAGTAACGATGATTCATTGAATCGGACCGAGATTCCAATGCTTTTGTTTTCCTACTCCAAGCCGCTGCGTTGGCCGGCTAGCCGGCCGCAGGGGTTCTTTTCGACGGGCGTGCTGAAGCTGATTTGCTTTCTGATCGCCTGGGGTCTGGGGATCGATTTACCCCAGGCTCTTGGCCAGGAACCTGCGCAGCAATCGACGCTTGGACCTGCGTTGGCCGATCCGAGCGACGTCCGACTGACGGTTCGATCAGGGCTCGAAGGGCGATGGAAAGTCGGCTTTACGACTTGGCATCGCGTGCAGGTCGAATCGCCCCGCAGCTTGTCCGGAGTCCTGGAGATACAAACCGTCGACGGCGATGGCAACTCCGTTCGTTACTCGGACCCGAAATGGTCTTTTCAGGTCGGTCCTGGAACGGCCGCGAGTATCGATGTGTACGCCAAGCATGGCCGATCCGATCGGCCGATCCGGGTCGTGGCGAAGATTGAGGGCAAGAATCCGAACGAGGGCAAGCCCAAGAACGAGTACTCTCATTTGCTTACCGAGCAGGAGCGCGGAATGCCACTCTCGGCGACCGAGCCTTGGCTGATTGGAATCGGTACCGATCGTTTGGATTTGGATCAGGGTTTGATGAAGTCTGCCGGAGGTCGCGCTGAGGAGTTGCGGGTCTCGGAACTGACCCGTCTTGAGGAGATTCCCAACAGCAAGCTCGGTTACTCGGGAGTCGATGCGATTGTTTTTTCCTCATCGAATTCGCTGATCAATCAAGGGTTATCGGTCCAACAGCGTCGGGGGCTAGCCGACTGGCTTGGCTTTGGAGGTCAGATGCTTTTGACCTGGGGCAAAGGTGGACCGGAATTGGCCAAGCATCCGGAGTTCGCTCAGTGGTTGCCCGGGGAGTTGATCGGTGCGGCCGTCGATTGCGAACCTGGACCGATCGAGTCCTTGCTTGGATCCCAGGACCGACTGGGCTTGTTGGAGAGTTCGATCCTCAAGTTGACCTCGGGAAAGATGGAGGTGCTTGGGATCACAGCGACTCGGGTGCGGCTACCGTTGATCGCGCGATGGGCTTACGGCACCGGGAGCGTGACTTGGCTGGCAGCCGAGATCGATTCTCCAGTGCTTGCCCGTTGGGAGACTCGACCATCGTTGTTGAAATACTTGATGAAGGAGTATTGGGAGAAGGCCGAATCGAAAGCGAGTCGTAACGTCTTTCTTTCATACGACGATTTATCGGGTCAGTTGAATGCGACCCTGGACCGCTTCCCGAGCCTCCAACTTGGGAACCTCGGCCATCTGGTGCTCATCGCTGGTCTCTTGGCGATTCTGATCGGGCCGCTCGACTATTATCTGACGGTCAAGTACCTACGGAAACCGCGTTGGACATGGTGGACCCTGCTTGCCTGCTCATTGGCGACAATTCTGACAACTTCGTTTTTGTTTCGGCGTTGGAAGCCCCGCGATGCATCGATCAATACGATCGAGTTGATCGACGTGGACGATCAAACCCAGCAGTTGCAAGCGAGGGGTTTTGCGCATTGCTATGGAGGCAAAAGTGGCTTTTTCGATTTCAATTCCTTCCACCGGTCCTTGAGCTCCGATTCCGACGGACTGACGTTTCGCGAAGCGAATCAAGTGGACTGGTTCGGTCAACCCGGCAAGAGCTTCGGTGGCTTTGAATCGAGCGTCACGAGTCAGCTCGGCTTACCCGACTACAGCATCCGCACCGTTGGGACCGGCAGTTTCATCGGCGGCTTGGGAATCCCTACAGCGGGAACCAAAGCGATCGAATACTCCTGGACCGAGAAGCTTAAAATCCCCGAACAATCCAATGGTTTGTCCACGGTTTCTGGAAAAGACGATCTGTTGCAAGGCTCGTTTTCCAATCCGTTGAATATCGATTTGCTCGATGGTGTACTTTACTTTTCGGGCCGAGTCTACACGATCCCTGGGCGGATTCGCCCCAACGAGCGGGTTCCGATTTCGACGTCGATTCCTAAGGATATCACGCGACGTTTGCAACGCCGTGCCTTTGTGGCCGGACAGGAGCAGGGCGTCGAGTGGAATCCAGCCGACACCGACAATGTCGAGCGACTCGCCGAGTTGATGTCGTTTTTTCGGTCTGCCGGCGGTACTTCCTATGTTGGATTGCAACACCGTTACTTAGCCTCTTTGGATTGCTCGGACTTGCTCAAACTCGATCGTGCCATACTGTTCGCGAGATTGCCTGAATCGGCGAGCAATTGGAATTTGCAGCGGGATGGAGTCCAGCAAAATGAGCTTCAGGGAAAGCGGACTACGATGATTCGATTGGTCTTAACGGTCCAAAACTCCAATCGATCCTTTGCACTACTCAAAGACCCCTCATCCAATGAGCCTCAGCCATAGAGCGACTCGCCTCGGAGCAAGTTTGTGATCAAGACGATTAAGCTGACCAAAAAATACGACGACATGTACGCCATCCGAGATATCGACTTGGATTTAGGCCAAGGGGATCTGTTCGGGTTCATCGGCCCCAACGGCGCTGGAAAAACAACGACGATGCGAATTGTCGCAACATTGCTCGAGCCGACCGAAGGCGAAGCGTATGTGTGCGACTATTCGATTTACACGCATCCTAAAGAGATTCGACGATTGGTCGGGTTCATGCCTGACTTTTTCGGCGTCTACGACGACATGACGGTCATCGAGTACTTGGAGTTTTTCGCCGCAGCTTACCGTATCGGCCCTCAAGCAAGACGCAAACGATGCAACGAAATGCTCGATATCGTCGACTTGGACTTCAAACGCGATGCCTATGCCAACACCCTTTCGCGAGGCCAAACCCAACGACTCGGACTGGCGCGAACACTTCTACACGATCCGGCAGTTTTGCTTTTGGATGAGCCCTTGAGCGGCTTGGATCCTCGGGCCCGTATCGAAATGAGGGCCTTGATGCGCAGGCTCGGTGCGATGGGCAAGACGATCATCGTCTCGAGCCACATCCTGCCCGAGCTTGCCGATGTGTGCAACAAGGTAGGGATTATCGATTCGGGCAAGATGATTGCATGCGACGACGTAGCCTCGATCATCAAACGCGTCAGTCCAAACACCACCCTGCTGATCGATTTGGTCAAACCTCAGGATTCGGCCAAGGCCATCGATACGATCTCGGCGGAGCCCATGGTCGAGCATGTCGCGGTCGATGGCGCAAAACTCAAAGTGACGCTCAAACCTGGCGTCGAAGACTACTCCTCGCTGAGCATGCTTCTTGCCACCCAAGGGATCCCGTTCACAAAATTTGCGGCCGAAGAAATCAACCTGGAATCTGCCTTTATGGCATTTACCAAGGGAGCAGGGGCAAAGATCTGATGGCGCAGTGGCTAAGAAAAGTGTTTCCTCATGAGGACTGGCTGGTAATCCTTCTAGGGGCCATGGTCCTTGCCTTGTGTACCTTATTGGTCCAGCCAAAGCCCGATCCAACACCCGGTCCGACGCCCGGTGAAAAGCCCCAGGTAGTCAACTATGCCAAAGGAACGATTGCCAAGTTGGAGAAATGGGGCAGCAATCCGGTGCGGGCTTTTGTCTCGGAAGACCAAGCCAAAAAACCTTACCAGCACCTCCCTTCGCTTGCCGTGACCTGGGCTGTCCTGGGTTGCTTGCTTGTCCCTGTAGGCCTTTGGAAAGGGATTCGCCCGCTCGAATATTGGACTGGATTCCTGGTACTCTCGTTCCTCGGAACGTTGGCTTTCGTGATGGCAAGTCAGGAGGTCATCAAGCAGTACAACTACGAATATGTGCTATGGGCTTTGCTCCTGGGTCTGCTTATCAGCAACACCGTGGGAGTTCCTCGATCCATCCGCCCGATGCTCATCGGTGATACGCTCATCAAGTTGGGTTTGGTGCTCCTGGGGGCCGAGGTTTTGTTCAACAAGCTCGTGGCGCTCGGTCCGCCCGGAATCTTTACCTCTTGGATTGTCACACCGGTGGTGCTCATAAGCACTTTTTGGTTTGGACAACGTGTCCTAAAAATGGATTCACCGAGTTTGAACATGGTGATTTCAGCCGACATGTCCGTCTGTGGGGTCTCGGCAGCCATCGCAACAGGGGCTGCCTGCAGAGCCAAACGCGAGGAGATTTCCTACGCGATAGGCATCTCGCTGTTATTCACTTCGCTGATGATGGTCATTCAACCCCAGTTCGTCTTATGGACTGGCATGGATAAAAATGTCGGGGCGGCTTGGATGGGAGGAACGATCGATTCGACCGGAGCGGTGGCCGCCGCCGGAGCGGTTCTGGGGGAAGATGCCGAGACGATCGCTTCAACGGTCAAGATGATCCAGAACGTTCTTATCGGCGTCATCGCATTTGCGGTGGCAGCCTATTGGACGATGGCTTACGGAGAAAACGACAACCAGCAAAAGATCGGTCTCGGAGAGATCTGGAAGAGGTTCCCAAAATTCGTCTTGGGATTCTTAGCCGCATCCTTGGCGTTTTCTTTCCTCTTGCCCTCCCTGGGGGTTTCTTCGAGCGCTATCGATTCGATCACCAAAGACACCACCACACCGCTTCGCAGTTGGCTTTTTTGCCTCGCGTTTGTTGCCTTTGGACTCGAAACGAACTTCAGAGAATTGGGAAAGTACCTCAAGGAGGGTAAGCCCCTGCTGCTGTATTTGATCGGCCAAACCTGGAGCATGATCCTATCGTTGGCGATGGCGTATTGGATGTTCGGTGTGCTGTATGCCGATAGGGTCAAAGAGATTTTGGCCAAGTAAAGCGAGCCTCACTCGATGCGATGGTTCAAGCTCTTGGTTGGGTGCGCGGTCTTGAGCTTCTTATGGCTGTGGGTCCTACCTCGGATCGCACAGTACCCATCGGTGCGAGACCACCTGGAATTGCTTGACCGACGCAACATCAATGCAGGAGCGATGTATTACACCGAAGTCGAGGAACACCGCTGAGAAATCGATCAGCGAACCGTCTGGCCGTTTGCATCGGTTTGAAGCAACCTTTCGACGAGTTTCGTCACCATCGCTCTGCGGTTCCAGTCCCGCATAAAATCGATCGCCAGCGTTTCGACTAGATCCGCTTCGATTGCATCAGGGGCTTTGCTCGCATCGTCGTTGCGTTGCGACTTGCCTATGTTCCGCAGCATCGCTCTCCAGGACCGTTGGATCTCGCTCCGAGCTAGCGATTCGGGATCAAGCTTTCCGCCCGATTCGATTCGCCATCGATTCGCCTGGGTCTGCACTAGAGCACTTGGGCCGGTCGAATCCAGGCTAGGGCTTGGGGACTTGCTCGATTCGGCCAACGACACCAAGGAGTTCGGGAATCGTTCGCTTTGGACCAGGAAAATGGGCTCCTCGGGAGAGTTCAAGACCGGGAGCATCGATTGGCTTTCCAAGACCGCTGCGATGTTCGATGCGTAGTGGTCACGACTCTCGCGCTGGTATCTCCATTGGGAATCGAAACGCTTGGCGTAGTGCTCGATCCACTGGGTTTGCACCTTGGGTTCCATCTCGTTCCAATCGTCGATCCAAAGCGCATCGGCAAGCCCCTGGATCTCCGGTACGCTCAAGCAATCTCGGTAGAGCATCGCCTGCTCAAGCTTCCATCCGAGTTTGCCATGGCACGATATCCTTGCATCGTGGATCAGACGCACGACAAGTCGACCTTGGGAAAGCTCCAATCGAAACAACCGCTGGGCCCGCGCGGGATCCATCCATTGGGTTTCTGCCGTTTGCGATTCTGCCGTTTGCGATTGCTCAAAGATGCACACCGATTCGGATTGAGCGATGAGTTCCTTGGGGAAACTGGCAACGAGCACCAGCGTCCAGGGGCGAACCCAGCGAAGCTTGGGGGGATTCGAGACGACCTGAAATTCATGAGGTCCAAAATCGACTGCGGTCGGATCCGGCCAAGTCCAAAGACGATCTTGATCCGCCGCGGCTGGCCACGTGCGCAGGGCTTGCCAATAGTCTCTTACCGGATTGGCTCCTTTTTGCCTTGGGTCCTTTTGTGTCTGGTCGACAAGCCTCTGCCAATCCTTTTGCTCTGAGCGTTCGATCGACTCGAGTGCCGTTCGAAACTGCCTTAGCAAATTCGATTCGATCGGTGTTGGGGACTCGGCGATTTTGTAGTTGGACCATTGGCCGGCTAGGTACCAAGCGTGGGTTGCTAGCACGGAGGTCGGCTCGTTGGTGCCGTCGATTGGACACTGAACAATTTGACACTGAACAAACCGGTCGTAGGGGGTATTGTCTTGGTAGCGATCGATTAGCCAGCGGCGAAAGCCAGGGGTATCCCAACCCGCCGCATCGAGTCCGGCCGCATCGAGCCGACCCGAAACGTAGGCGAAGTGATCGAGCATCCAGGCATCCGATTGGGCTTGGGCAAAGGCATCGGAAGCCAAAAGCTCGCCGAGGAACGTCTGGAAAACTTCGGTTCGTCGATCTTTGGTGGTGTTCGCAAGATCACGCGCACGGCTTGATTCCAGATCGAGTCCTGTCAGCGCCCGATGGGTTCGCTCCACCGATTCCATCCAATCTTGCGAATGGCTTCGATTCGACGGAGCGGTCAGGACTAGGACAAGGACTAGTCCGAGGGCAGCAGGCCAAAAAGAAAACCAGGCCGACTTGGAAGCGGTCTGGTTTTCGGTTTTTTGGATGGATGGGTTCACAAGCCGACTTGGGTTGAGCCAGAGGTTGCTTTAAGGTTCGAGGCTAACGGTTACGGTCTTCGACTCGGTGTAGGCCTTGAGACCTTCTTCGCCCAATTCGCGACCTTGACCACTCATTTTGAAACCGCCGAAGGGTGCAGCAGCATCGAAGACATCATAGCAATTGACCCAAACGGTTCCGGCTCGCACCCGCTTGGCGAATTCGTGGGCGCGACCGACGTTTTTGGTCCAGATAGCAGCCGCTAGTCCATAGAAGGTGTTGTTGGCGCGTTGGATCAGTTCCTCCCAATCGTCGAAGGACAGGATCGACATGACGGGTCCAAAGATTTCTTCCTTGGCGATCGACATCGAATCGGTCACCCCATCGAAGACCGTGGGTTGAACGAAGTAGCCCTTGTCGCCGAATCGAGCGCCACCGGCGATGCACTTGGCACCTTCGGCGTTTCCCTTTTCGATGTAGCTCATGATCTTGTCGAATTGGGCTTGGTCGACCTGTGGGCCTTGTTCGGTTGAAGTCGAGAGAGGATTTCCAAGCCGTCGCGCCTTGGCTAGGGCTTGCACTTTAGCGACGAATTCGCCGTGGACACGTTTGTCGACAAACACGCGGCTGCCGGCACAGCAGCATTGGCCCTGATTGAGGAACAGCCCGACGTAGGCACCCTGGGCGGCTCGATCTAGGTCCGCGTCGGCCATGACCACATTGGGGCTTTTGCCGCCGAGTTCGAAAGTCAAACGCTTGAGGGTCTCGGACGCATCGCGCATGATGATCTGTGCGGTGCGGTGTTCGCCGGTGAAGGCGATTTTGTCGACCCCGGGGTGACGGACCAAAGAGGCACCTGCGGTGGGTCCGAATCCGGGTACGACGTTGATCACTCCGTCGGGGATACCGGCTTCTTTGGCCAGTTGTGCCATTCGCAAGCAGGACAACGGCGTTTGTTCGGCCGGTTTCATCACGATCGTACAGCCGGCTGCAAGGGCAGGGCCCCACTTCCAGGCCACCATGAGCATCGGAAAATTCCAAGGGATGATTTGGCCAGCCACACCGACGGCTTCTCGGCGTGTGTAGGTCAGGTAGTTGCCTCGGATGGGGATCGTCGAGCCATGGATTTTGTCCGCATAGCCGGCGTAATATCGAAGGCAATCGAGGACCAGGACCAAGTCCCCGTGGCGAGCCTCATTGAACGGCTTGCCATTGTCGAGGCTTTCGAGAGCGGCCAATTCGTCGATGTGTTCCTCGATCAGGTCGGCCAGCCGGTACATCAGCTTTCCTCGGTCCCGAGCGTCCATACGGGACCAGGGACCTTGGTCGAAGGCCCTGCGGGCAGCTTGTACGGCCAGATCGATGTCCTCCTTGTCCCCCTCGGCGACTTGGCAAATCACCTCTTCGGTCGCCGGATTCAGTGTGGCAAAGGTTTTGCCGGAGACGCTCGGACGCCATTTGCCGTCGATGAAGCACTCGGTGTGTCGAATTTTGGGGGTGGCAATGGTCTTTTCTGCGTGTGCGATCGCCATGGTCTCTAAGACTCCGTTGGGGAAAGGATCAACTGAGGAACTCTAGATAGATCGGAAAAACAAGATCCGCGTTACGATATCCGATCTAAGAATATCCGTTTGCAAGGCGTGATGCCAGTGCCGGAAAAATCGGTACCCAAGGCACAAAACCTTAAAATCGCGGAATCCTTTGGAGTTAAAAAAACCTGTCTCGCTACAATAGGGGGCAGAATCGAGGACCCGCATGTCCTCCAAAATGCAATTCGCCGTAAAACCACTTAATCTACTTCCGGTCCCGACTGCCATGAGCATTGAAATATCGAGAATAACCCGGTGCTGGTTCGGCCTTTTGGCCGGTGCTTTCGCCTGGATTTTGGCACTCGGAACAAGCACCCAGGCCCAGATCGTCCAGATCCCCAGCATGGGAACCTTCAACATTTCCAGTTCGGCCTCCGTTCCGGACCAAGGCTCGGCGTACCTCGGAGGCAATCGGACCGCGGCGGGGAGTTCTGCCCGAGGAGCCCTCGGTCGCGATCGCAGTAGCGGTTCGGTATCGGCCTCGACGACGGTGATCGATTTGGACGAACTCGATCGGATGATCCGTTCACAAGCTTCCAAGGTTTCCGCAGAGCCCAATCTCAAGCAATTCGATCCGAAGGGGTACTCAAGGCTTCCGGCCAAGGGTCGTGGTCGCCCCGCTCCGGCCGAGTACGATTACCTAGCGGCCCTCAGCGGGGACTCGCCGGACCAACCCCACGTCAGCGGCTATGGCAGCACCCTCCACGAAACGGGCAACGAGGCGACGAGTTACTATCTGAATCTTGCGAATTTGGCTCGGCAACGAGGACACTGGGCTTCGGTCGAAACCTATTACCTGCTAGCGTGGAAAAGCCTACCTCAGTCGCGTCGAGACATCGCGCTGCGGTCGCTTGAAAAATCCAGGGCCGAAGCGTCCAAGGATAGGGTGCTGTACAAAGATCAGGCCCCCAGCGGGCGAGCTTCCAGCAAGAACTCTGCACCTGCACGATGAACTCAACGACGCCAATCAACGTTCGAACCCTTCTAGGGATGAAAAAACGTGGTGAGAAAATCACCATGCTCACGGCGTATGACCATCCCACGGCGATGATGCTCGACCAAGCTGGAGTGCATTGCTTGCTCGTCGGAGATTCCCTTGGAATGGTCGTCCAAGGCCATTCGACAACGATCCCCGTGACCCTCGAGCAGATGATCTACCACGGATCCATGGTCGTACGTGGTGCCCGTCAAGCCATGGTGGTCGTCGACCTACCTTTCCCCGTGGGACAAATCAGCGTCACCCATACGGTCGAATCGGCCGCGAGGATCATGAAAGAAACCCAATGCCAAGCGGTCAAGATGGAGGGCGGGCATCAGCAAGCCGACTCGATCGCGGCATTGGTCGACGCCGGAATTCCAACGATCGCCCATATCGGCCTGCGACCACAGAGTGTCCATGCGCTAGGCGGATACCGAGTCCAAAAGGACTCCGAGCGATTGATGAAGGACGCGACGGCAGCCGAACAAGCCGGTGCTTTTTGCGTTTTGATGGAATGCGTCCCGGCCGAACTGGCCAAAGAAGTCACCTCGAAACTGCTCGTTCCGACCATCGGGATCGGTGCCGGTCCCCATTGCGATGGGCAGGTTCTAGTGACCCATGACATGCTCGGATGGAATACCGGGCACGTCCCCAAATTCGTTCGACCTTTTCGGGATCTTCGGACCCAGGCACTCGACGCCGTCAGAGAATACTGCAACGAGGTCCAAGCCGGTTCATTTCCTGGCCCCGCAGAGTCGTTTTAGGAAACTATGAATAATCCATTGCCGATCGTTGAACCAGAAGTCTCCGCATCGAGTTGTTCAACCTCGAGTTGTTCAACATCGAGTGCTTCGGTGTCGAGTGCTTCGGGGCAGAGTCCCGCAACCGTCGGGCAAAACGCCAACGGCAACACCGTATCGCGATACTTGGATGATCTTGGCCAGCGACAACCCCACGGTCCGCTTGCCAAACTCCCACTGCCGATGTCGATGCAGGAGGCCCGAGACCGAGGCTGGGAGGAACTCGATGTGGTCTTCATCACCGGAGATGCTTACATCGACCACCCCAGCTTTGCGATGTCGATCCTCGGCCGGGTCCTCGAGGCCGCCGGATATCGCGTCGGGATCGTCAGCCAACCCGATTGGCAATCGTGCAACGATTGGCAACGGTTTGGAAGGCCCCGCCTGTTCTTTGCGATCAGCGCCGGGAACATGGACAGCATGATCAACCATTACACGGCCAACCGCAAAGTTCGCAACGACGACGCTTACTCCCCGGGCGGTCGAATCGGGCTTCGGCCCGATCGCGCGACGTTGGCCTATTGCCAGCGGGCTAGGCAAGCCTACAAAGGGGTGCCGATCATCGCCGGGGGGGTCGAAGCCTCCCTGCGACGACTTGCCCACTACGACTATTGGAGCGATAAGGTTCGGCGCAGTATTTTGTTAGATGCCAAAGCCGATTTGGTCGCATTCGGGATGGGAGAAAACTCGATCGTCGAGATGGCTCGAAGACTCGAAGAAGGCCAAAGTGTCAAGGATCTGCGGGACATGCGAGGCGTCGCCTATGCCCTCGGCGCCTCGGAGACCATCCCCCAAGACGCTCTCGAACTGCCATCCTACGAAGCCGTCTCGAGCGACAAAGTCGCTTTCTCGATCGCCACGAGGATGATCCATAACGAGACCAACCCACTCAACGCAAGACGCTTGGTCCAGCGCCATGGCACTCAAGCCATCGTCTGCAACGTCCCGGGATTGCCCATCAGCCAAGAAGCGATGGATCGAATCTTCGGTTTGCCCTACACCCGACGTGCCCACCCGAGCTACACCGAGCCGATTCCTGCTTTCAACATGATCAAGAATTCCGTGACGATCATGCGCGGGTGCTTCGGTGGTTGCACTTTTTGCTCCATCACCGCACACCAAGGTCGGATCATCCAGTCGCGATCCAAAGAATCGGTGCTCAACGAAATCCGCCAGATGACCCAGGACAAGGATTTCAAAGGGATCGTCAGCGACATCGGAGGCCCCACGGCCAACATGTACCACATGCGCTGCACCCGACCGGAGGTCGAATCGGTCTGCCGGCGGCAGTCCTGCGTCCATCCCAAAATCTGTAAACTTCTTGGGGTCGACCATCAACCGGTGATCGAGCTGATGCGGGAGGCTCGCGAGTTGCCCGGCATCAAGAAAGTGCTCGTCGCTAGCGGGATACGAATGGACTTGGCGCGAAGTTCCCCAGAGTACATCCGCGAATTGACCGAGCATCACGTCGGTGGACACCTTAAGGTCGCCCCAGAGCATGTCGATCCCGACGTTCTTTACAAGATGCGCAAACCCTCCAACGACGACTTTGAATTCTTCACCGAGCGTTTCAAGGAGGCGTCGGCAGAAGCTGGCAAAAAGCAATTCCTGATCCCTTATTTCATCGCCTCGCATCCAGGCAGTTCCATCGAATCGATGATCGAATTGGCGCTGTTCCTCAAACGCAACGGGTACAAGCCCGATCAAGTGCAGGACTTCATCCCAGCCCCGTTGGATGTCGCGACAAGCATGTACTACACCGGATTGGATCCGTTTAGCCTCAAAGAGGTCTACATCGCCCGGGCCTTGAAAGACCGCAAATCCCAACGGGCCTTGATGCAGTTCTTCAAACCCGAAAACTACTTCGAGGTCCGAGATGCACTCCGAGAAGTCGGACGCAGCGACCTGATCGGTGATGGTTGCGATTGCCTGATCCCCTCGAAAGCTCCCAAGGAAGCGATCGAAAAAAGACGCTCCGACGCCAACGCCCGGTTCCGAGGCGAGTACGTCCATACGATCCCCAATCCTTCGAACTCCAAGGCTCCCGAGCCGACCCAACAACGGCCACAGCAAGGTGCGACCCCCGAGGCCAATCCGGGAGCCAATCCGCAGCGAAAAGGATCCAAGAAACAGCAGCGACCCGGTCCGGGCCAGCGCTCGCAGAACGGCAATGGGAAAGCACCCGGCGTGGGCTATCGGCCAGGTCGGCGGGTCCCTTAAGGCCGTTTCGACGGAAAATGCCGTCAGGCTTGCCCTCGGAGTTCCGTTTTGGTCCCAGAAAGTTCGCAGATCTGCTTTTATCGATGCTATTTTGGATACAATAGAGAAGCGGATCCGACGGGTTTTGTTCATCCTCCCGTGGTTCGAACCCAGCGGCACTCTTCGACAATCCAGAAGGCACCCTCGTCATGCGATTCCTCCGTCCAAAAAACGCGCGATCTGGCTGGTTAGTGACCCATACACTCGCTTGGACCTGCCTAGCTACCCCCGTTCTGCTTAACCCTTGGGTCGGCCAAAGAGCCTATTGCCAGGAAGCCGCAGCACCGACCTACCGCACCAAGAATCTCGATGCGACGCTTTGCAACGACGCAAAGCTCAAAGAGAAAAACGAGAAGCTCAAGCCCGAGACGTTCGACATCGCCGGGATCGAAGTCTACTACCAAAGCTGCATCTTCGCACGCCTTGCACAGCCCAGTGCCGAGTCGATGAACCGTGCCCGCGTCGAGATACTCGCCGATATCGATCTGATCGAACGCCGAGCCAAGCAATCTCCCGAGATGCTCACCGAGTACAACCGCATGCTCATGCGGCAAATCAAAGAGATCCTTTCAAAGGACAACGAAGGCAAATCCTATCACCCCTCTGCCCGCGTCGTCGCGGCCGTCATCGCCGGCCGTGTCAACCGACAACCCGCCACCATCGCTGGTGGTGGCCAAGGGGACCCTACGGCTACGAAACTGATGATCGATCTGCTCGATCCCAAGGAAGCTGAGAATGATGGCATGATCGCCACATCCCTGTCCTACCTCCCAAGGCATTGGATCTACCCAGGCCTCGATGCGACTGGCTTGGAGCGAGCCCAAAGCCAATTCTTGACCAACCTGCAAGCCTTTCTAACGAGCCAAAAACCAGGTGCAAGAGGCAAGAAAGAAGACGAGTACCTCAAGGAACTCATGATCGAAAACCTGACGCTCATCGCGGGCGGAAAAGCAGAAGCGGCCAAGCAAGCCAACTCAATGCTCGCTGGGATCGTCTTGCCGATCCTCAGAGAACCCAAGAAATACTCCGAGTGGCTCGGCGAGAAGGCGATGTGGAGTTTCGGCCAAGTCAAATTCGCAGACCTCAAGCCCGAGGATGTCCAAGCCCTCCAAAAAGGAGCCCTTGAGTTCGTCAAGTCAAGCATCGATGCTTGGTCGAAACGTTGCGATCAAACCCAAGCCGCATCGCCGGGAGGATTCGGAGGTATGGCCGGGGGCGGACCAGGCGGACTCGGCGGCCCAGGTGGACCAGGCGGACTCGGTGGCCCTGGTGGCCCCGGTGGACTAGGTGGACCTGGAAGCGAAGGGGAAAGCGGACCCGGAGGCGGTCCTGCTGGCGGACCCGCTGGGGGACCGGGATTCGGAGGAGCTACCAAACCCAAAAATCCATTCGACGAACAACCCAAAGAAGTCCGAAACGCGAGGCGATTGCTCCAGCAAAGACTCGAACGCTCCCACTACGGTTTGACCGGAACAGGCCGAAAGCCTCTCCCAGGAACCCCGCCCGTGGACCCTAAAGGACTCATGGCCCTCGTCGACGAAGCCAGCAAAGAAAAGCTCTCCGATGTTGTCAAACGCGTCGAAGCCCTCCAGGACGAACTCAATAAAGAAACCCTCACGAGCATCGATGGGATCCGATCCAGCACTCGACGCCCCATTTTTGACCTTAAGCAAGCCATCGCTGCGATCATCGGTGATGACAACGCCAAGACCAATCTTCCCACTGAGGAAACCGGAAAAGACCCCTTGGATGACGGCTTTGGCGGCTCAGGCGGAAACTGAGCCAACCCATGGCTTCCCCTGAGGAAGATCCAGACAAGACCGAGATTCGTAACGACCGCGGGGCTGTGAACCCCGAGTTGCTAGACGAAGTCCCAACGGTACCCCAAGTCCAACAAGGAACCGACCTCCAAGCGTTGGTCGGATCCTCCCTGGACCACTACCAAATCGAGTCGCTCGTAGGCCAAGGGGGTATGGGGGCTGTATTCCGCGCGACGGACCAACGACTCGACCGCCTTGTGGCAGTCAAAGTCGTACCCATTCTTCATCGCAAAGCCGATGCGATGCGACGCTTTCGCATCGAAGCCCAAAGCGCAGCAAAACTCGATCACCCCAATATCGCCCGTGTCTACAACGTCGGCGAAACCCAACATTGGAATTACATCGTCTTCGAGTTCATCGAAGGGGTCAACCTGCGACAACTCATCCTGGAACAAGGCCCCTTGAGTGTCGACGATGCGACTTACTTCACTTGCCAAGTCGCCGAAGCCCTTCAACATGCGAGCGAACGCGGAGTCGTTCACCGAGATATCAAGCCCTCGAATATCTTGCTGGCGACCGACGGCAAAGCCAAAATCGTCGATATGGGCTTGGCTCGCACCACCGCCCTGGACCGATCCCAAGGGGATCAAACCGCAAGTGGTACAACCCTCGGTACCTTTGATTACATCTCACCCGAACAAGCCCACGATCCACGGGAAGCCGATGTCCGAAGCGACATCTACTCTCTGGGCTGCACCCTTTATTTTTTGCTCACCGGCCAACCGCCGTTTCCCGATGGCACCGCGCTGCAGAAACTCCTCATGCACGGCACAAAAATGCCCGAGGACCCAAGATTGTTTCGCGACGATCTGAGCGATCCACTCATCGCGATCCTCAAAAAAATGATGGCCAAAAAGCCACGCGATCGCTACCAATCCCCGGAGGATCTGGCCAGCGATCTACGCATGCTCGCCAAACTCGACAACCTAGCCTGGAGTTCGGATCTGGCCGAATTCGCAATGGCTCATCGACCCTCAAGACGCTCATGGCTCGAAGCCCTCTTGCCATCGCTCCTGTGCTTGACCCTCATCGGCGCCGTCACCCTCTGGCTCTGGAATGCAAACCAAGTCGACGCCGTGTTTCCAATCCCCAAAGTGGAAATCGCTAGCGTGTCGATCGATGCGGGCGATCCAGCCACGCTGACAAAGCCCTTGGACAACAATCCAAAAATCGATCCTCTTGTCGCGCCACCCAAACCCCAGCCCAAGCCGCAACCCGAAACGCCCCTTGAAAAGCCGTCCCAGCCCGATCCGTCTCTTCAAGCCGATTCGAATGTCACGGAGCTTCTCGTTGGGGACAACCCCGATGATTTAGTGACTCTCCAGAGCCAAGTCTCCGACGAAACACCAAAGACCTTCAAGTCCCTCGATGATGCACTGGCACTGGCCGCAAGCCTGACGACGGATTGCCGAATCTGGATCGCCCAAGATTGCAACCTGCAGAAACGCTGGCGGCCCCCCGGAGTCGAACGCCCCGGAGTCGAGCGATCAGGGGTCGAGCGATCAGGTGCAGAACCGTCCAGATCGATCGCCATTCGATCCATACAAGGCAAACGCTATTCGATTCGAATCGACGACTCGGCCGTATCGGGACGAACCGGCGAATACTCGTGTTGCTTTGAACTCGACGGTGGTCAATTGAGTTTTTCCGATGTCGATATCCTCTGGAATCTTCCAGCTTCAAACTCCAACCCTAAAGCCCTTGTCGCTGCTCGACCAGGAAGCCGTTTTGCGATGGAAAACGCTACCCTTACGATCAGCGGGCCATCGGCCAGCAGTCTGCCGAGTCTCTTGGCAATCGATGCCCAGAACCGCGATGCGCCTGGCGGGGCTACCAACCTGAACGCTCCGCGATTCTCCGACCTGCGCATCGAACAATGCTCCGTGCGAGGCGACTGCGATCTTGTCCGAGCCGACCCGACAGATCGCCTGGAAATCCGCATTCGGGATTCATGGTTCGCAATCTCCGGCTCGATGGTCGTGAGCCAGGCTCTTCGGACCATCCAACGCTCTCCAAGGATCCGTGTCGAAATTGCCGATTCGACGTGCATCAGCCTCAAGCCATGGCTTAGGATTCAAATGTCCAACACCAATCCTTATCCGGTAGCCGTGGTGCGAGTTGCAAACCAATGCATCTTTGCGGGAGCCAAATCGCTCGTCGAGTGGGATGCGACCGACTGCACCGACTGGGTGTTTGCCAGCCAAGTCAAGAAGTTAGATGATCTAGGCCGCTGGATCGACTTTCGCGGGCTCGACAATGCCTACGACGGTGGCTCAATCGAGGAATTGATCCGAGTTCAGATGTCGATGTCCAGCGAAGAACTGCAGATCGATACCGACTCGAACCTTCTTCGAAACGAACTGGGGATGGAGGTCTTTGGGGTCTGGCAACAGAAGCCTGCTTGGGACCCATTGAACATGCATCAATCGGCCCCGATCCCTATCCCCTTAGGAACGTTAGGCTTTGACATCGGCGCTCCCTTGGGAAGACTACCTGAGTTTCCAAACCGATAAGCGTTACCGAGCCCCGGTCAGCTCGATGGCTCTGTGAGCCTACCGTCGGGCTTGCCCGGCGGAGGCCTAACTTGCAGCTACAAAGCGTGCGTTCGGCGATCCGCCCCCGCCCTTTCTTCTCTTCTGCCGCCTTGCGGCGGAAGAAAAAAAGACCCGCAATAGCCCATGTAGCTCAAGAGTCTTGGCCCCGCCGGCATAAAGCCGAATGGCGTTGAATTAAGGTGCTTGAGCCACTTTTTCATGGCTCCTTCGTGATTTTCTGCTCGGGCGAGGTTCACTCAAGCGAGCATATTTTCCATTTCGTTTTTTGAT
>JAJTFB010000105.1 GCA_021300015.1 Pirellula sp.
AACACTCAGGAAACTACTGGATATTTTGACTCACCGGGCAGCTTGCGCTGCTCCGCTTTCATTTGCCGATTAGTAAGAAACGCAACTTCATCAATGTCCCGATTTGACGGTATTGGGCGCAAGCCCTCCGGTGAAAAACACCGCGATATCGGGGATATTCCATCACTCACCGGAGTGCTTGCGCACTTCCGCTTACACTAATTCAATGCCATTCGGCGTCATGCCGGCGGGGCCAAGATTTGCAGCTACAGGGGTAGGCACGAACATGGTCTATCTTGCTCAGCGGGCTTGCTCAGCGGGGGAGTTGTTTGACAAGCCCCTCCATCAGGCCTTTCCGTGGTTCGAGGATTCCCCTGAGCTCGTCTCGATCGACTCGAGGTCGCTCCCAATACCTGGAGTCCTCAGAGATCGTACCGTTATCGCCGAGCACAATCCAACCCTCGGCCGCCGCAAATTCCTGCTCCGGGCTGTCTCGGATGCCACGGTAATGCAACCCTCGATAGATCATACAACGGTCGATCAGCCCCGGAGGATCGACCAAACTCAGCTCGGTCCATCGGAGCCCCTCTTGCATCGGTCCCAATGCAACCGACCATCGCTCTTGACGCTCGTCGAGCACGATCAAGCGCCCCCCGAGGACCACGACGTGGATCCAGGTCGGCTGCCAGGATCGGATCCAGCCGATCTGCGGTGAGGGGGAGGGCGGCGAGGGGGATGGCACCCAATCGGTGCCCTCTTGGATTCCAGGTGCCAACAGGGTCACTTGGGTGTCTTTCTCGTAGCAAGAAAGCTCGATCGGTATCCTTTGGTCGCCATGGGCTAACTGAAACTTGAGATTCCAGTTGCTCTGGGGCTGGGCTAGCCTCATGGCGATCCCGATGTCGCTTACGGCGACCGGATGGTGCGAGTCGTGGGCATTGATCGGCAATGCGTTGTCGATCGGAGCTGCAAATCCAGAGAGGAATTCCTCAAGGGTCTTGCTGGGTGAATTTTCGCTGGGTAGATTTTCGCCGGGAGAATTCGAACCGAGCTCCCAGTGGGCTATCAAGACGGCCTGTTGCATGAATTCACTCAGGTTCGGAACGATCGGTTTGCCATCGGCATAGATGCGCCCCTGGGCGATGCGGATCGTCTCGCCCGGCAATCCGACGACCCGTTTGACTTGGTTGATTTGGTTGGCTTGGTTAGCCTTTGGGTCCGCCTCTGGGTTATCGTCCTGGCGCGCTTCGAGCACGAGGATGTCCCATCGGTCCAAGAGGTCGGATTGGCTTCCCGAAGGACGATCTTCCTTAGCATCCGCTGTGGGCGCTGTGCTCGGTCTGAGGCGCGGTATCGGGACATACCGGATCGTTTCTCCTTGGGTGACTTTTGGATCCGAAGTATCGAGGTACTCGCGGCAGAATCGGCAACGCGCCTCGCGGCTCGGATTCCAAGCGTCATAGGTCCATGAGTTGGACGACTGGCAGTTGGTGCAGACAAGCTCGAGCCTCGGCCCACGCAGGGCCGGTTCCATCGACGAGCCGGCGATGCGCCCGATTCGAACAACGTGCGATTGCCGCATCAGCAGGTACGCACCGACCAGACCCAGGATCAAAAAAAACAGCAGCCCGAGGGTTGCAGCGACAAACCAGCGGCTCGGCCACCGGGCGCAGAGCTCTTGTGGATTCTCGTCGGACAAAAGGCTAGTTGTCTTCACCGATGCGATAGAGTCCGTCTTCGGTTCGAATGATCAAATCGTTCTGATCGACAGCGTAAGACGCAAACACGCGGCCCGGCAACGAGCACCGTCCGATTTCGGTAGCGGTTTGACCGATCTCCATGACGATCGCTTCTCCCGCCTCGCTTTGGAAGTAAACGCGGTTCCCGATGGCGATCGGGGATGCTGAATAATTCCCCCCCAACCGCTTTTGCCAAACCTTGGTTCCATCGTTGACGGAAATTCCGGTGGCCACTCCGCCATCGCTGACCATCACGATTTGGTCGCCGACGGGTACAGGGCTAGGTGTGTTCGGAACCGCCGTGGGTACCGTCCAGCGAATATGCGTCTCGGTCACATCTCCGGTCCCCGTCGGGTCGATCGCAAGGAGTTTCGGGGACATGTAGCCGGTGCTGATCAACACCAAACCCTGATGGTACAGAGGCCTGACGATCAGAGAGAAGCCGCTGTAACGGACCGACCACAGGACCTTGCCTGTCTTCGGATCGAGCGATTGAACGATGTCCGAACCCGGCGAGATGACTTGGACCTGACCACCGACGGTGATGGCCTGAGGGGTCGCGAAGGAAAAAGGTCGATCGGTCGCTACGTCCCGATCAGTCCGCCAGACTTCTTTGCCGGTTCGAACGTCCAATGCCAGTGTGTAAGGTTTCTCGGAGCCATCGCAGGTCAGGATCAAAAGATCTCCGACAACGATCGGCGAGCCGCCATTGCCATGGACCGGGTTGTAGGAGTGCTCCCGATCGGTCCAGAGGATCTTGCCATCGAGCGACAGGCACGCGGTTCCTTGATGGCCGAAATGGACGAACAGTCGGACAGAATCGCTCGCCGGGTCTTTGTGGGCCAGAACTGTCGGGCTCGCATGCGAGTTCTTTTTGTGGATGCTCGGCGCATCGGTGGGTTGTTCAAAGATTTTTTGGTCGAAGATCAACAGACCATTCGAAGCGTTGTAGCAGCTCAGGTACAGCGACTGCGGGCCGGTCAGGGATTCGGCAAGCGTTTTTGGATCGGAACCCGCCGAACGTTGATCCGCCGGGCCTTGGTCCGCTGAGCCTTGGCGCGCCGAGGTCACGTAGATCGAATTGCCGACGACCACCGGCGAGGACCAACCGAGCCCTTCGGTGGGCGTATGCCAGCGGATATTCTTGCGCTGCTCGTCTTGGACAAGCCACTCGACGGGCAGCTTCGTGCCGTTGGCGACCACGCCGTTTTGGGCCGGTCCTCGGAACTCAGGCCAATCGGCTTGGGCTTTTCTCGGAAATGCGATGACCAAGCAACTCACAAGGGCGCAACTCCCAAGGGCGCACCCTACAAGTCGGTGCGAAAGTGCGTTACACTGGAATCGGATAGATGGATTCATATTTTGTTCTGTGGAATGCTCTTATGCGTTCGGGTTTCAGGGACCTCTTTCAGGGACCTCTTTCGGGGACGTCCCAGATCCGAGCGGAATTTACAAGTCGAGGAAATCATGATGCGAACAAACAGCGAATGTGCTAAAAGCGACCGTGCAAACAGTCGCCGCGCGGTCTTGAGTTTAGCAAGTTTGATCGCTTTGCATTGGTTCAGTCTAGCATCTGGCCAGGAAACCGAAAGCAAAACGCCTGCCAAAAACCCAACCGGGGTGAGTTTGGGAGAAGCGAAACTCGCAGGCGACGGATTCAAGTTTACCGAAGGGCCGACGGTCGACCCCGAGGGGAACGTCTACTTCACCGATCAGCCCAACGACCGAATCGTTCTTTGGACTGTCGATGGCAAGCTGAGCGATTTTCTCAAACCCGCAGGGCGCAGCAACGGGATGTACTTTGCGCCCGACGGCAAACTGCTCGCCTGCGCCGACGAGGCCAACGAACTCTGGGAACTGGATCTTTCTGGCAAGCATGGTGTGTTGCTCAAAGAATTCGAGGGGACCAAGCTCAACGGTCCGAACGACGTGTGGGTCGACCAAGGGGGGACGATCTACTTTACAGACCCTTACTATCAACGCCCTTGGTGGGACCATAAGAAACAACCGCAGCGCAAGCAATCGGTTTATAAGTCCGATCGCAACGGATCGAATTTGGTGTGTGTCGACGATGCCCTCGTGCAACCCAACGGCATCATCGGCGATTCGGCGCGCAGGCTGCTTTACGTCGCCGATATCGGCGATCGCAAAACCTATCGCTACAAGATAGGCCGCGATGGAGAGTTGCTCGATCGGCAGGTCTTCTGCCGCCAAGGTTCCGACGGAATGACCATCGACTCCGAGGGCAATCTGTACTTGACTGGTTCGGCAGGCGTTTATGTTTACAACGCCGAAGGCGAGTTGATCGAAACGATCGCGATTCCCAAGTCCTGGACGGCCAACGTCTGCTTGGGCGGCAAAGATCGCAAGACGCTATTTGTCACCGCATCGGACAGCGTCTACACCGTCCCGGTCCGATTTGCCGGGATCGGTTCAAAGTAGCCATCGCGTTGTGTTTCTGGCACTGGGTTCTGCTTTTCATCTGGAGTTTTCATGCGCGTTGTCATCACCGGTGGAGGAGGATTTCTAGGCCATCAACTCTGCGAAGCCTTGCTCGCTCGCAAGTCGCTCATCGGGCAGGATCGGCAAGTCCAAGCCATCGAGGAAATCGTGCTACTCGATGCGGCGTTTCCAAGACCCCGTATTCCAAACTCCCAATCGATCCGCGTCGAGCAAATCGTCGGAAGTATCGAATCGCAGGACGCGATCGATGCGGCCGTCGGCAAGCGATCCGATACATCCATCTTTCATCTGGCTTCGATGGTTAGCGGGGAATGCGAGGATCGCTTTGACGAGGCCATGTGCGTGAATTTGCACGGCGGTTTGCGTTTGCTCGAGACTGCAAGACGTCTGGGGCCGACCTGCCGATTCGTCTTTGCCAGCAGCATTGCTTGCTTCGGTGGAACAGCGCTCGAAGACCCCTGCGATGATTGGACAAAGCTCACCCCGCAGACTACCTATGGAATGACCAAAGCGATCGGAGAGATGCTTATCAACGATTATGCGCGCAAAGGTTTCGTCGACGGCCGCGCGGCGCGATTGCCCACGGTCATCATCCGCCCAGGCAAACCCAACGCGGCGGCCAGCAGTTGGGCCAGCGGCATGTTCCGCGAACCGCTCCAAGGAATCGATTGCATGCTGCCGGTCCCGTTGGACCAACGCCACCCGATGACCAGCGCCACCACGGTCATCGATTCGCTCATCGCGATCCATGACCTGCCATCGGAGGCGATCGGTCGGGACCGTGCGATCGGTCTCGATGCAATGAGCATTACCCCTCGGATGGCTCAGGAAGCACTCCTTGAAGCGACCTCAGGACCCAACGCCATCGAGCTTCCTCATCGGCTCGGTCAGATTCTTTTGACCCCAGATGAGCGCATCGCGAAGATCGTCGAACAGTGGCCGGTGGCTATCGATGGCCACCGCGCAAGGAGCCTCGGACTCCCAGGTCCGTCAAGTTTGGTCGAGATCATTCGATCGTTCGTCGCCGAATTCCTCAACGCGCCCACCCAGGGTCGCGCCTAGGATCCGCTCGCAAGGGCCTCAGGAAGCTCGATGAGTCCGATGGATTCGACTTGCGTGTCGCTTGAGATCTCGCTCGTCGAGAGGACCTGAAGATTCGGTAGGGAATCGCGAAGCGTCTTTCGTACGCATTGCCGGATCTGCGGATTGACCAGCAACACAGGCGTTCGAGACGGATCCTCGAGCGATCGGATGTAGCCTTTGAGCTGGTCGATCAGTGGCCGCAGAAGACTCGGCGGAAAGGCTGCATGAGACGATCGGCGATCCTCAGCGGCCGATGCGAACGCATCCTCGATCCATGGATCGAGCGTGATCGCAAGAATCCGACCTCGGGCATCCTTGAGCCGCCCACAGAGCGTGCGCGCCATTCTCTGCCGCACTTTCTCAGTCAGCAATTCCAAGTCCTTCGTCTCCGATGCATGGTCGCCGAGCGTCTCGAGCACAAGGCTCAGTGGGCGAATCGGAACCCCTTCGTCGAGCAAATTCCTGAGCACCTGCTGGACCTCCGAGAGCCGCATGACCTCCGGAATCAATTCGTCGACCGTCGCAGGATTGGTTTTGTGCAGTTGATCGATCAGTTGCTTGGATACCTCCCGCGAGAGAAGCTCCGAGGCGTGCTTGTTGGCCACGACCAATAGATGGTTTGCTAGGACCTGGGCACACTCCAAGACGCGGAATCCTTGTGCCTCGGCAGCCGAACGGTCCGAAGGTTCAATCCAAAGCGCCTTTTTACCCGTAGACGGATCGATCGCAGGATCCCCGGAAATGCTCGATGCTTGAGCCCCAGAGCGATGGCGAGGTAGGACCGCTAGGAGCCTTTCGGGCACCAAAGTTCCCGAAGCGACCGAATTCCCGTACAGCGAAAATTCATACTGGTACGACGGCAAGCTCAATCGGTCTTTGATTCGGACCATCGGCATGAGGATTCCGAGTTCCGCAGCCAACTGCGTGCGGACCGCCCCGATGCGCTTCATGATGTCGCTGCCAGACTTCGGATCGACCAAAGGTACCAGTTTGGCACCGAGTTCGAGCCGCAAGGGATCCTCCTGCAAGTAATCCTCGATCTTTTTGTCCGTAGGTTTCGACCGCGAGAGAAGCTCCTGCTCCTCGCGACGACGGGTGCTTTGCGACTCTTGCTTGTGCTGCTTTTGTAGGATCACCGCTAAGCCGACCATCCCTCCTCCAAGGGCCAAAATGGGAACCGGAGGCATGGAAGTAAAGAGCAAGAGCCCTAGGAAAACCCCCGAAAGGATCAGCGGTGCGGGCTTGGAAAAAACCTGACCCAGTAGGTCGTTCGATAGGTCGGAACGCTGCGTCGAACGGGTGGTCAAGACGGCCGCTGCAATCGAGACGAGCAAGGCCGGGAGTTGCGTGGCAAGCCCATCGCCGATCGTCAACTTGCTGTAGGTCGCTGCCGCTTGGGGTATCGATAATCCAAAGTGGACCACCCCCATGTAGACTCCACCCAAGAGATTCAATGCCGTGATGACAAGTCCGGCAATCGCATCCCCTCGCACGAATTTGCTGGCCCCATCCATCGAACCGTAAAAGTCCGCTTGCTGGGTCACCTCCCGACGCCTTCGCTGGGCTTCCTCGTTGTCGATCGCATTGGCGGCCAAATCCGCGTCGATCGCGAGCTGACGACCCGGCATCGCATCGAGCGCAAACCTCGCTGCGACCTCGCCAATCCGAGTCGCACCCTTGGTGATCACCACAAAGTTGATCAAAAAGATGATGAGAAAAAGAAGGATCCCCACCTCGATCTTTTCGCCGGCAACAAACGCCCCAAAGGATTCGACCACCCGGCCAGCGACCGCCGTGGAACTTCCCGAATCCTGCGTCAAGATCAAGCGAGTCGTCGCGATGTTCAACGCCAAGCGTCCGAGCGTTGTCGCCAAAAGGACCGTCGGAAATACGCTGAACTCCAGCGGAGCACCGACCGATAGTGTCGTCAGGAGCACCATGAGCGACAGGGCGATGTTGGCCACCAGGAGTAAATCTACCAGCGCCGCTGGCATGGGGACCAACACCACCACCAAACACGCCAAAATGCCTGCGGGCACCAAAAAACTCCGTGAGCGGAGGAACATCGCGACGAGTTTTTCCATAGGTGCCGATTTCCAATTCGTTCTTGCGTTCAAACCGACAGAAAACTAACCTTCCAGGCAACCTAAAGTCCAGACCGATTCAGTCCGCTAGAATCTTCCCCATGGTCAAAGCCGAGCCGAGCAAACCTCTGAAGTATTCGATCTTCATGCCCCGAATCTGGCACGGAATGCCACCCCATGTCTGGCTCCCAGCCTTGGGCCGAAACCGATTCGATATCTCGCCCTCACGCTTGCACCACGTACTGGGTGTCTCGGCCTTCGGTCCAATAACGGCCGTGCTAGCATTGGTTCAGCACTTGGGCTGGGGCCGGGCGATCTCCCAAACACCGATCGAAAACCCTCCGGTTTTTATCCTCGGGCACTGGCGAAGCGGTACGACGCTCCTGCACGAGTACTTGGGACTCGACCCGCGATTCGCATCCCCGACGACTTACCAATGCTTTGCCCCTTGGCACTTCCTTCTGACCGAAGGCTTGGTGACCCGTTACGGAAACTCCTTGCTGCCCGATCGGCGTCCGATGGACAACATGAAAGCCGGTTGGGCCTTGCCCCAGGAGGACGAGTTTGCGCTGATGAATCTCGGCGCTCCGTCCCCTTATTTACGTCTGATGTTCCCAAACCACCCGGTGCCGTTTACCGATACGTTGGCCTCGGATCGATTCGAACCGGAGCATCTTCAGGCCTGGCGCGAGCACTTGAAGTGGTTTATCCAAGCCTTAACCTACAAGACCCGCAAGCAGTTGCTTTTGAAAAGCCCTCCGCACACCGGTCGGCTAAGGATCTTGAGGGAGATGTATCCGAAGGCGAAATTCATCCATATTGTCCGCGATCCTCGCAAGCTCTATCCCTCGACGATAAAACTCTGGAATTCGCTCGACGAACACCAATCGCTCCAATCCAAGACCGATCAATCGCGCTTGCAAACCTTCGTGCTCGAATCGCTTCGCACGATGTACCAAGCCTTTGAACGAGACCGATCCGAGGTCCCTGAGAACCTGATCGTCGATATTCGCTATGAAGAATTTATCGCCAAACCTGTCGAGATGCTCTCGGAGATTTACGAGCATCTTGAACTGGGTGACCGCAATTCGATGCAGAAGCTCTGGATGACAAAAAGGGACCAAGAGCAAGGCTATCAGACCAATAAGCTCGAGCTCAGCAGCGACCAAGAGGCCATGATCCTCGAGCATTGGGACCTCTATGCGAGGCGCTACGGTTACCTCGACTCCTGAACTCCTGAGACTCCTAATCGACCGTCTCGAACGCACCCAGGAGAATCCTTGCCCAGATTTGATAACCGATCGAATTCAAATGAAGCCGATCTTCCTTAAATAACTCGGCTCGCGGGTGCCCATCGCGATCGAGGAACGCATAAGCCGTTGGAATGTAGAACACACCCGGCGTCGTTTCAGCGATCTTTCGCAGCATGCGGTTGGTGACCTGAATCCTCGGCCAATGCTTGTACCGCACAGGTGTAGGGGTTACGGCGACCAAATGGATCGGTACCTCGGGATGCTCGCTTCGCAACTGCGCGATGACCAACCGGGCAAGCTTCGAGGTCGTCTCCGGGTCGGTGTCCTCGCTGTCCTTACCGGTAATATCGTTGGCGATAAAAATCACCGCTTTGGAAAATCGCAAGCCGGCGATGAGCTCCGGAGTGTAGATCGCAAGATCGCGGAACCGAGCGCCCCCATAAGCTCGCTTGACGACCTTCACTGGGGCTAGGTCCTCCTGGATGGTGTCCCATAGACGAAATGAGGAACTCCCCAAGAACAAAACATGCTCGGCCCCCCCATCGGTCGCATTGCCTGCGGCGAGCTTAGAGACATCCTCTTTCCATTTTTCCGATCGTTCCCGGTAGGGCTCAAGGAGTGCCTCGACGGCCGCAGGATCGTGGGGATTGAATGCGACGAGCTGTTCGTCGGCGTTGTTTTCCTCGGCAGCGTTATTCCCGGAGGGGTTCTTCGAGGGAGCAAAGGTTTCTTGGGCTCTCAGCGCCTGAGGATAAAACGCCACAAGGCAGACGGCCAGAATCGCGAACTTAGTCAACCTATACCGGCTTGTCGGTTCAGGATCCACTGGCCGACTCCGTAGAAGCTCGGTCGCTTGAACCGGGTCGCGGGCCATTGGACGCCAAGAGCGAGCTTGCTGTCGAAATGCAGCCGAGCGACATGACGCTCATGGACAGGGACTCTGAGCGGATCATGGACGCGGCTTGCTCGAGCAAAGCGTGCACGGATTTGCTCGGGTCAAAGGCAACAGCGATCCGCTCTCCGCACAGGACCATGATGGCTCTTTGGTTGGCATAAACACCTTCGAGAGCACAATCGCTCAAAGACTCTTTGAGTTTTTGATCATCCCAATCGGCCGGATGAACCGAGCCATGATGGGCCGAATCGTAAAGGATGCTCAGCGCCAAATCGACATCGACGGCCTTGTCGAATCGGGAGCGTCGCAGGGTCCCTTCGGCAAGCCGGCTGAGTTCGAAGACGCTCGATTGCAGGGGTAAGCCCGGTCGGAGCGAGGTCTGAATCCAATGGGCTAGGGGCACATTCGAATCGACATCCACCGCCGAGAGGACGATCGTCTGGGCCGTTCCGTCCATCGCGTCGAGTACGTAATAATTCGGGGTCGCACCATGCGAGAGGTTGATCATGGTTTGAACCGTGGCCGCTTTGAGTTTCTGCAAACTCTCGACGTCCCCCGGAGGTCCTTCGAGGGGCATCGGGTCGGGCAACTCGACGGTATTCAAATTCCCTGGAATCTCTAATCCTTCGAAGGTTTCGAGCAAGACCGATGGGTCTTTCCAAGCATCCGCTGGCAAACCGGCTTGGCGGCATAAGGCCCCCAGGGTCGTGTCGGTATCCCAGCCTTGTTCGAGGGGCTGGCCCGGCAGGATCAAGCCGCCGCGTTGGCCGTAGGGGCTCGTCAAGCTGGTGGTGATTCGCAATCCATGCTTGCCCAGTTCGATCTTCTCGTTGCGTTGCGCGCCGTCGGCTTCGATGGCCATAGGGTCCGAAAGCAGGGTCAGATGACAAGAAAGATAAGGCAATTCGATGCTCGAGATCCCCGGCATGCGTGGATCGTCGCGGGCGGTTTTTTGGGCCGATTCGGCGATCGCATCGCGCAAGCGTGTGGGCCTTCCGAGAAAGCCGCAAGAGCCTCGGAGCGTCTTGCCACGTTTGAGTGTGGTGAAGCATCCGTAGACGTAATGCTCAGCCAATTCCCCGAGTTCGTCGAATACCGATGCGCTCAGGCGCTCTTTGAGAACCTTGGCCACCACGATTCGGGCGGCGATCTTTTGAATCACCGCTTGCGTTTGCGAATCGATCCCCTGGAGGTCCAAAAGGGTGAGTTTACGGACGGTGGGCTCGCTCATCGAAGTGGTTTCTGTTCTGGCTGGTGATCCGGTTGTGGCTGGCATTCCGGATGTTGGATGACGCCGTGGGATGAAAATTCCAAAAATCGCATCGCGATTTACAGTTGGAACGCGTCTTCCTCGGCCTGCTCGCCATACAAGGGCATGTATCGGTAGTAGACTTCGAGCATCATCGTCGACATGCAGGTCCAGTACAACCGGCCCCCTTCGCTGGTTAGTCCCGCGTCGGTGTACCAACTGCCGGCCCCATGTCCGGATTGGACCTGAGTGCTGACGATTTGATCTCGCATGCGAACGTTCCAGGACTCCCACTCCGGTCCACCGTATTGTTTCATGACCTGGGTCGCATAGTAGTTGTAGTAGATATCGGACTTGCTCGGCCCGGCTTCCGCGAACTTTGCGGCAGCGGCCTTGATCGAGGGTTCGTCTTTTTTCCAGCCGGAATACATGCGGCACAAAACGCCACAAGCGGTCATCGCTGGGCGATATTCAAGTGGGTTCTTCTGTTTCGAGTCCATACTATAGTGGTACCCAAAGCCCCCCGGGACCATCATCGTGTCGAGGAAGAAGTTCGCGCGACGGACCGTATCGAGGTCGATGTTCAGTCCGGACATCGCAGCGCTCTTGATGGCCATCATCTGCCAACCGACCACGGAGGTGTCCCCAGGCATCTTGTCTTGGATATAAGGAGAATAATGCCAACCGCCTGTCTGTGGGTTC
>JAJTFB010000011.1 GCA_021300015.1 Pirellula sp.
TGATTGTGAAGCTAGCGGATTTTGGGTTGGCACGATCGCTCGAGACGAGCCAACACTCGATGAGTGCGATGGTCGGGACGTTTGGGTATCGCTCCCCTGAGCAGCGTTCGGGAGGGAGTGTGGATGTTCGTAGTGACTTGTACAGTTTGGGAGCCACATTGTTTCACGCTTGCAGCGGAGAAGCGCCCGAGGGTCCTGTCGACTGGGACGAGATTCCAGAAGTTTTACGCTTGGTATTGCGTAAGTCGCTGACCAAGAAAGCCATTGATCGCTATGCGCATGCTGGCGAGATGTACGAAGCGCTTGCGAGTTGCCGATCGGGAGGGGGCACGGGCGCCTCGGTGGCTTTGAAGTTACCTGAGTCAAGTGTTGCGAAAAAGAAGGAAATTTCGGAGAGCTTGGTGTTGCCTGCGGAGCTGACCAACAGCATTGGGATGAAGTTCCGGTTGATCCAGCCAGGGACATTCATGATGGGCTCACCGGAGAGTGAGGCGGGTCGAGACAGCGACGAGCGCCAACACCAGGTGACGCTAACGCAACCCTTTTACATGGGCGTTCATACAGTGACGGTAGGAGATTTCAAGCGATTTGTGGACAAGGTGGGTTACAACACGGAAGGAGAGCAAGATGGCAAGGGTGCCTACAGATCGAATGGTAAGGAGTGGGTACGAGACTCGGACACAACGTGGAGAAATCCCGGGTGGTTTACCCAGACGGATTTGGAACCTGTGGTATGCGTGAGTTGGAACGATGCGGAGGCCTATTGCCAGTGGCTTTCTGACGTGGAAGGCAAATCGTATCGCTTACCGACGGAGTCGGAGTGGGAATATGCTTGCCGGGCCGGTAGCAGCACGGCGTATTGCTTTGGCAAGTTTGAATTTCGTTTTGGGTGGTACGCTTGGTACCTTTCCAACAGCGGTAATAGGACACACCCTGTAGGTCAGAAGAAGCCGAATGCATGGGGTTTGTACGACATGCATGGTAATGTGGGGGAGTGGTGTAGCGACAGGTACGGAGATTACCCGAGTGGCGCGGTGACCGATCCGACGGGAGCTAGTACTGGCTCCTCCCGCGTCCGCCGGGGCGGCGGCTGGATCGACGGGGCCGCGAGCTGCCGGTCAGCCGACCGCGGCAGGAACGGCCCGTCGCACCGGAACAGCTACCTCGGCTTTCGTCTTGCCTTGAGTTCGTTGGGAACCTCTCCAGCCGCGGAGCGGGGCAATTAGGGCCGGAGGCCCCAGAATTCATTTTAGGCAACAGTTTAAACGCCTTATCCCCCGTAGCACGATCCTCCGAGGCCGTGCGTTCTGGTCATGAATAGATCTCGGCTTGATGCCCCATGGCGTTGAATTCGTGTAAGCGGAAGTGCGCAAGCACTCCGGTGAGTGATGGGATATCCTCGATATCGCAAGGTTTTCCACCGGACGGCTTGCGCCGTTCCGCTTTTAATGCAACGCCATTCGGGACGAGCCCGACGGGAGGCTCCTTAAATCAATCCACTGCCCTCTTGGCACTCCATCGCCTTTGTCGGCAAACGGGCCACAGCCCCATTTTACCCACAGAAACCCCGGAATTCATTTTAGGCAACAGTTTAAACGACTTATCCTCCGTAGCACGGTCCTCCGAGGCCGTGCGTTCTGATCATGAATAGATCTCGGCTTGATGCCCCATGGCGTTGAATTCGTGTAAGCGAAAGTGCGCAAGCACTCCGGTGAGTGATGGAGTGTCCTCGATATCGCAGGGTTTCTCACCGAACAGCTTGCGCCGTTCCGCTTTTAATGCAACGCCATTCGGGACGAGCCCGACGGGAGGCTCCTTAAATCAATCCACTGCGCTCTTAGCACTCCATCGCCTTTGTCGGCATACGGGCCACTCGGTCGAATTGGACTTGTGCAAGATCACAGTTTCTCGGTATGCAATCCCACTGCCTGTTTTGACCGGATTGCTTGTTTCCATGTTTTCTAGGAACAACGACGATGATCGCACGCTTGCTGCCAGGTTGCTACCTTTTTGGAATCGCTCTTTTCCTTGCGATTTGCGCGAATTGGTCGCCTAGCCTCAGCCAATCGGATCTGCCCCCTTTGCCCGATCGGCAGTCGCCCAACCCGCGTGCACCGCTCGATCCGCAACGCGCTCAAGCTTATCCACCCAGCGATCTTCAAAATAATGCGGCGGTCCCCCACGGGTTCGGTGTGCACGTCGTGGGTCCCTCGACCAGCAGCGCTACGGCCACGCATCTGATGTCCTCGGCAACCCTGAGCAATGGATTCCAACAACTAGTGATCGTCGATCCAGCTAAACTGACTTTGGCGGTCTACCACATCGAACCCTCTCGCGGCGATATTCAGCTCAAAAGCGTCCGCAAGATCGATGCGGACTTCTCGCTAGAAGAGTTCAATCTGAGCGAGCCGACCCCCTCGACGATCCGACGCAATTCACGATCCCCTTCGATTCGTTAGCAAACCGCGCGCGTTCTAGGAACGCTTTTGGCCGTCGACACTCAAGAATTTGATAGGGATCGGACTTCGCGGGTTGTCCAAAACGATGGCCAATTTCCCAGCAAGCAGTTCGTCGAGTTCGTGGCCTACCAGATCGGCTCGCCAGCCTCGCAAGATTTCCGGCGGGGATTGCGTGTCGGGGTCCGGATCGAGTCGATAATGGACATAGTCTCGGATATCCTCGGCGGTCGCTACAAGCATCGGTGAGATATGCTTTTGATGGCAAATGAAAGCCATCGCCGCGGAGAGAAATTGCGTCAACATCCCAGGCGGTTGCCCTTTTCCAAACCGCAACTTCTTGGGCCAACTCGGTGGAGGTTCGGCAAGCGCCCCTTCGATGACCTTGGCAAGCTCAGGAATCATGGGCTTGGTGTTGCGGAACTCCATTCCCCTCAAGGACAACAAGTGCTTCGGGTCGGACGAACCGCGTCGAGCCAACTCGACGAGCAAATCATCGCGTAAAATTCTCCTCGGAGGAACGTTCCGTTCCTTGGCCCTCTCGTCTCTCCAATTCCAAAGCCCTCGCGCTACGCTCAGACTCGTGCCCGACAAAGCCGACACCCCGCTGATGCGATGCCAGTTCTCACTCGACTCGTACTCGTACAATTCGGCTTGCTTCGAACGGGTCTCTTCGAGCAACCATTCGAGCCTGCCGTGCTTGTGCAATCTCTCGGAGAAAACCTCGTAGATCGTCAATAAATCACGGACGTCTTGGGCCGCATATTCCAACTGCCGACGGGTCAACGGACGGATGCGCCAATCGGACCGCGTTTCTTCTTTGTCCAAGTTCCCGCCGACGATCTTCTGAACCAGCTTGGCATAGGAAGCCGGATACTCCATCCCAAGGAACCCCGCAGCGACCTGAATGTCAAAAAGATTGGGAATCTGTTTTTCGGTGGCTCGGTAACAGAAAAGCGACTCTTCACGCCCGGCGTGCACGACGACGGTTCGATCGGGATGGTGAAGCAAACCCCAAAATCCCGACATGTCTTCTACCCGAAGTGGATCGATAATGGCGATCCCCGAATCGGTCTTGACCTGGATCAGACACAACTCGGGACGATACGAATCCTCCGAAACAAATTCGGTATCGAATGCCAGCAACTTGCAGTTTTGATTGGATTGGCACCATTCGTTCAGCGCCAGTTGCTCTTCAATCCAATAGAAATCGGTCCCCAAATCGCCCCTCAAAGTCTGCGTCAGTGCCGCTATACTTGAAACCAATCGATCCTCGTTCAGCCTCTGTTTTAATCCTTCTCGATGAGCAATTCAACCGCCTGCCAGCTTCTAGTCAGTGCAAACACTCTTGACGAGTGCATTTTGCTCCAAGCCTTGAACGTCCCGTGGATCGATCTCAAAGAACCCCGCCACGGACCCCTGGGTCGGCCTGAACTCCCTTTGGTCAAGCAATTCGCCAACCGTATGACAGCCGGCTCTTCGAGCAAAGCCCACTGGAGCATCGCAGGAGGTGAACTTCCCGACTGGAACCCCCAGGTGGATCAAGCCTACCTCGAAGCCGTCTGCCTCCGAGGGACTCATCGAACCGATGGCCATATCAAATGGGGTTTGGCTCAGGCCGAGCGAACCTCCGATTGGCGCGTCAAACTCGCGAAACTCGTCGAGCAAATTCCTAGCCCTAAACAAGTCATCCTCGTCCATTATGCCGACTATGCTCGGGTCGAAGCTCCCGAATGGAGCACGGTCCTCGCGATCGCAGCCGAACTCAAGATCGATAAAATCCTCATCGATACGGCGATCAAAGATGGATCCAAACTGACCGATTGGCTCGAAATTCCTGAGATCGAACAGCGGATCCAAGAAGCCAAGCAATGCAACTTTCAAATCGCCATCGCCGGATCGATCCCCTTGGATCAACTCGCCGAACTTAGTCGACTCGAACCGAATTGGATCGGAGTTCGCGGGGCCGTTTGCCGAAACCCAAAGGATAGAACCAGCACCATCGATCCAGGACTTGTCGAAAAAGCACTGGCTCAAGTCGGTCTTTCAAGAGCCGAAGTCGGTTAGCACCAGGACTAGCACCAGGTGAAACCAAAGACCACGAAGGAATCCGCGTTGTCCTCGAACCATCGTCCCTTGCCCCTCCCCGGCGTAGTAACCCAACGCGGAATCCCCGTCGGAGCCCTGGCCATCCCTCCGGATCATCCCGACGAATTCATCCGGGATTTCAACCAAAGCTACGAAACGATCGGTCTGCATGCGAGTCTCCTGAGATTGCCTAGCTTTCCCAGTCCGCAAACCGAACCCAGCCCGGACAACCCGGATTCCTAGCATCTTAGTGCGGACTGTTAAGGTCCACGGTCGAATCCAAATAGGCAGCCTTCCCAACAGGTCTTCGTGCGCCTTGATCGGATTCCTCAAGCACAATGCAAACAGCACCTACCCAATTCCTCTCCAACGATGCATCCGCGGTCGACGATGACCAAGCCGAATGCTCATCGATCCAGATGGACCATCCGGATCGTATGGCGGAGCTGAACGGTAGGTATGACCTGGTTCTGGAACAAATCGATGCATTAGATTTGCAGATTCTAAGGCTCCTGAAGGAAATATCTGGCGAAAAACCAGCCAACTTTCAGGCTCCTGAGCTTCCCCGTTGACTCGGCCCCGGCATCCAACGATAAATTAGGAGTGGATCCGATGGGTCGGGAGTGAATCTCGAAGATCGGATCGCCGGGTTGCTCCAGACCCGCCCTCCTGCTTTACCTGCCTAACGATCGAGTCGGACCATGTGTGGATGGATTCCGTTGCAACGCGCTCTTGAGGCCTTGGCCTCGAAAACAGCCATCGGCTGGCTTGCCGTTTTCGCCTTTTCCCAGAGCGTCTTCGGGCCTGCTGTAGGGCCTGCCCTAGGGCCTGCTTTCGGGCAAATCGAGAATCTCCACAGCCGCATCGATGGTGCGGCCCAAGCGGACTTGCCATGGCTGACTGCGAGTCCCACCGAGCCGTCGCAGGCCCTTCGTCGCTTATCGCTCGATCTAAGGAACACGATCCCTACGATCGAAGAGATCGACGCGTACTTAGCCGAGCCTCCCGAGGGCCGCTGGGAGCGGTGGGTCGACCGATTTCTTGCCGATCCGGCTTACCGCGAACGGATGGTCGATTGGTATGATAAGACCCTTCTGCAACGCCGTCCTTATCAAAATGTCGATCGAGCCACCTGGATCGCTTATCTTCGAAATGCCGTCGACGCGAACACTCCGATCGATGTGCTCATGCAAGGGATCGTCCAGAGCGTTTGGTGGGACAAGTCCGCACGAGCCCAGCAGCGATTCTTCCTCGAGCGGGGGGGCGATGCCCATGCTTTGGCGCGCGATGTGGGGCGAGTCTTTTTTGGCAAGGACATGCAATGCGCGCAGTGCCATGATCATCCGCAGGTCGACGACTACTTGCAGATCGATTACCACGGCCTGTTGGCTTATGTTTCAGCCAGTTCGTTGGCCGAGGGGAAAACGACCGACGACAAGGGGGCCGAACAGAAGCTTCAGATGTACATCGAAAAAGCGGCGGGCGATGCCCCCTTTGAATCGGTTTTCAACAAAGGGGTCCCCTTCCGATCGGCCACGCGAGGGCCGGGTCAAATCGAGCTTTTCGAGCCGTATCTGGCTCCTGACGAGCGCTACGAACCTGCGGCTCGCCCAGGGGCTTTTGGTGGACTTCCTAACGCTCCCATGCAGAGTCGACGCTCGCTCCTTGCTGCCCAATTGCAAGCCTCCAACCGTGACTTTTGCGAAAACTGGGCCAATCGACTCTGGGCCTTGATGTTCGGACGCGGGTTGGTCCACCCGCTGGACATGCGGCACTTCGACAACCCAGCGAGCAATCCCGAGCTGCTGAAAATCCTGACCGACTCCTTGATCGAATCCAAATTCGACCCGTCGCAGATCCTCAGGCAAATCGCTCTGAGCGGCACCTACCAACGAGGTCGCCGCATGCCACTCGAGTCGCTAGTCGACGGTCGCGGGGTGCTCCAAGTTCAGAGCCCTGAGGCGATCGCTTGGCGGGCCCAACTGAACGAGACGCTCGCAGTCGCCAAGTCGGCGATCCCAGCAGCGGAAAACGCCTCCAAGGAAAAGCAGACTGCGTTTGACGCTGCTGCGGATGCTTGGCGAGAAATCCAAAAGACACGCATCAGCATCCGCGCAGAACTCGACGCCTCGGAGGCCGGTTTTAACGAGGCCAACAAAAAGTTCATCGATGCGGTCGCTGCCTTCGATAAAGCTTCGGCAGCCCATCAGGCGATCGCCAAGAAGACCGCTCTGTTGGACGAAGCCGCACAAAAACTCGAACAGGCCAAGGCGTTGGGAGACGATCCGGAAATCCAAGCGAGCATCGTCGCTACACGTGCCAAAGTTGAGGCTCTCAAGCCTCAAATCACCGCGGCCGAACTCGCTGCGTCAACGGCTGCCACCGCACGCGATGGAGCTCTTGCGGCCAAAGAGACCAAACGCGTCGAATGGAAATCCGTCGTCGATCGGCTAAAGCCCGTCGAAGAACAACTCCAGCAAGCCGACCGGGCGATGACCCTGGCACGCGCGGGCTTCCAGGAATCCAGACAAATTGCAGCCAACCTTTCGCGGCGTCTCGAGCGACTCGAACGCGTTGCGATTTGGTTCGACCGATCGGCCGATGCCGCCGTCGCAGGAACCCAACTCGCGCTGGCTACCCAGCAGATGCCCTCGTTGCAGGAAGCTCTGGTGGTTGCCAACAACGAAAAGATCGTAATGGAACAAGCCATGCTCGCCCTTGAAGCGACCATGGGCGAAACGACCAAGCAGCTCGAGCCCATGGCTGGCAAATGGAAAGAACTCCTTGCGCAAAAAGACCAACTCGTCGCGACCAAATCCCAGTTGACCAACGCTGCCGGCCTCGTCGCCGACGCAGGGCCCCTCCAAGCGGCCATCGCTCAGATCGATGCGAGCCTAACAACCCGACAAAGCGAACTTGTCCCTCTCGAAGCCCTGTTGAAACAGCTCCAGACCAACCTGGGGGAAATGCAAAAGAAGGTCGAGGAAAACAAGCTCTTGATCGCCAACGCACAAAGCAAAGTACAAGCGCAACAGACCGCACTCGATACCCACAGAGCATCGATCGAAACGCTGCAAACTCAGTCCGATAAGGTCGCACAGGAATGCGCGATGCAGAAGCTCGAAGTAGACCAGCATAACCAAGAGATTTTTGCGGTTGCTCCCGAGCGGGCTTTGAGCCCCGAGCAGTTCGGTTGGTCGATCCTGACGGCCACCAACATCATGAGCAGCTACATCGGTAACGAAAAAGCGGAATTGGACAAAAACGCCCCCCTAGCTGCCGATGCACCTGCTGCGGAGCAATACGCTAGGCTTTTGCAATCGGTCCGAGGGGCCCGCGATAAACTTCAAGGCAACATCGATACGTTTTCCACTTTGTATTCTTCGGGCGTTGGACAGACCAGCGACGACTTTTTTGCTTCCCCCGACCAGGCTCTCTTCGTAGCCAACGGAGGTTCGGTTTACGGCTGGGCCGCTCCCAACGGCAACAACTTGACCAACCTAGCAATCCAAAATCCCGACCCGCGATCGGCTGTCGAACTGCTCACCCGAGGACTCTTGGCAAGAGCGGCAAGTCCCTCCGAATTGGAATGGGTCCCCGAACTCATCGGGAAGAATCCCGAGTCCAAGCCTGCAGTATTCCATGAACTGGTTTGGGGAATTCTCGCTGGAGTGGAATTCCGAATTTATCCATGATTCGGCGTTTGGCGCAAAGAAGCCAAGCTCGAAGCCCTAGCAGCAACTCCTGACCGATACGCTTTACGAAAATCCTTTACGAACACCCTTAACCAATCCCCCTTTACGATCAACGCGGAGTAGAACGATGAGCAACCGAGCACGATACGCCTGTGGATCGATGGACCATGCGCTCAGTCGCCGAAGATTTCTGGGAGCCAGTGGGCTCCTCGGCGCCTCGGGGATCTTGGGTGGGGTAGCCAGCCTGCCCTCGAAGGTCGCTGGAGCGATCCCCAAAAACGACTACCGTGTTGTCGTTTTCAATATGCACGGGGGACTCAGTCAACTCGAGAGTTGGGACCCTAAACCCTCGACCAACACCGGTGGGCCCTTTCGCGCCATCGCCACGAGCGTCCCTGGAATTCACATCAGTGAACTCTTGCCCAAGACAGCCAAGCAGATGCATCATCTGTGTCTCCTGCGGGGCGTCAATACCGCCGAGGACGATCACGGCAAAGGTGCTTACATGATGCTCACTGGCAGGCGTCAAACGCCGGCCGCCGAGTATCCTCAGGTCGGATCGGTGGCCGCCAAGATGCTCCACGATGATCAAACGGGATTACCGGGGCATATCATCATCACTCCGGGCGGCGGAGGGGGGCGAGGCAACGAAGCTGCGTATTTGGGACCGAAATTCAACAGCATCCACCTGGGAGGGGACAAGCCTCCGCAGAACTCCAACAAACCCGATGCGATCGCCCAAGAGGCTGAAGAACGCAGGCACCTGCTGCGTCGGAAAATCAATGAACAGTACCTGAGCCAACGCCGCTCGGCAATCACCGATGCCTACACCCATTCCTACGAGCAAGCTTTGAAGCTCATGGAGCGGCGCGAGGTCTTCGACGTCAGCAAGGAGCCTCAGGCGGCCCAGGACAAGTACGGCAATTCCGAACTTGGGCGGCAGTGTTTGGTCGCGCGGAGACTTTTGGAAAACGGCGTTTCGTTCGTTCAAATCACCCACTCGAACTACGACACCCACAACGACAACTTCAATTTTCATATCGAACAAGTAGGCGAGTTCGATCTCGCCTACGCGACATTCATCGAAGACCTCGCCGAGCGAGGGATGCTCGAGAAAACCTTGGTCGTCGTCCTGAGCGAATTCGGACGAACCCCGAATATCAATCTCTACTACGGACGCGACCACTGGTCGAAAGCTTGGTCGGTCGCCATGGCGGGAGCCAAGATTGTCCCTGGGGCAGCCTTCGGACAGACCAACAAGGAAGGTACCGAGGTGGTCGATGGACAGGTCGATCATGGGGATATCTTCCATACCATCCTGCGTGGAGTCGGAGTCGATTCGAGCCAATCGCTGATCGTCGATGGACGCGAATTGCCGATTGCAGATCCAGCCGCAGAACCGATTTGGAAGGTCCTGGTATGATCGAATTGGATGTGACCAAATCGCATGTGCTGCATCAGTGGAAGGCGGACTCGCCGCTGATCGCTTGTCGGTTTTCACCCACCGGCGATCACTGCGTGAGCACTTCCCAAGACAACCGATTGCAACGATGGAATATCGCCGATGGACAAAAGGTAGTACTCGAAGGCCATGAAAGCTGGGTCCATGCTTTGACCTTCAACAAAACCGGCGACCAGCTTATCTCCGGGGGTTGCGAAGGTCGATTGATTTGGTGGTCGATCCTAGAAGCTCAGCCCAAAGCGATCCGTTCGGTCGAAGCCCATGCGGGCTGGATCCGTGGGGTTGAAATTTCGCCCGATGGAGGGATGCTCGTCTCGGTCGGAAACGATCAAGTCATACGCTTGTGGAAGACTGACACGGGCGAGAAATTGCACGAATGGCCTGCGCACGAACGGCACATCTACAGCGCGGCGTTTCATCCCGACGGACAGCATCTGCTTACGGGCGATCTATTGGGCAAAATTTGCGTATGGAAGCTTTCCGATCGAACGCTTGTTCGAACCCTCGATGCAGCGACCTTGTACTCTCCGAACAAGGGTCAAAACGCCGAATTCGGTGGAGTGCGTTCCTTGGCGATCTCGCCGAATGGAAATGAAGTCTACGCCGCAGGGACCCACAAAGGGAGCAACCCGTTTGGCGCGGTCCACGAACCGCTTCTGCTGCGGTTCAATTGGGCCGACGGGGCACTGACGAAATCCCACGTCTGCGATGGAATCCCTGGTGGCTTGCTCTACCGTGCTGCGGCGCTCAACGACGCGACCTTAACGGCCGTATCGGGGGGCTCCTCAGGAGGGATTTTGCTGTTCTTTAACGCCACCCAGGAAAAAGAATTCCACCGCGCCGGACTACCGAGTTTGGCGCGCGACATGGATATCCATCCAGCCAAGGGGCTTGTCGCAACGGCCCACTTCGACCAGCACCTGCGCATCAGCGCCTTGTTCGCTTAACGTAAGCGTACAGCGGCCTATTCGGTTTTTAGGGGCCGTGGGGTTTGCAAATGCTCGGTAGTGGATCTCCCGCAGAGATCCGGCTGCTGGAAGAAATTAACGCAAAGACGCAAAGGCGCAAAGACGCAAAGGTAGTGGATCTCCTGCAGAGATCCGGCTGCTGGAAGAAACTAACCTTCCCAAGAGTGACCGTCCCAAGCGACCACTCGATCGAGCCAGTGGACCAAGGCGTCGCTGAAAAGATCCAAGAGCAACTCTCCTTTATTCGCCGACGCTGCGCTCGGGACCCCGATGTGACCCGGGACGGTCCGATCCTTGGTCTTCCAAGCCCTCGAGCCGGGACGAAACGGATTCCCGGGCTCGATGGTCTCGAGAGAAGCGTAGGGACCAACGAGTTCAGGTTGGAGCGCAAGGACCATCGAGGTCTCCCATTCGCAAGCGTGTCCCATCTCCCGTTGGACAATGCTCGGATCGACGGTCCAAGGTTCCACATCCAGTCCCCAATAGGTTGTCATGAGAAATAGCAAGTCGTCCCTGTGCGAGTATTTCTGGCGGATCTCGAAGGTCGCTTGCTTGGCCGGAACATCGTTGCCCCCATGCCCATTGATGAATACGATTCGGCGAAATCCCTGCTCGATCGCATTGTCCATCAAACTGCAAAGAAGATCGAGATAGACCCTCGGCGAAGCCGAGAGGGTTCCGTTGAAATCCAAGTGATGGTGGGAGTTTCCCATCCACATGACCGGCGCAAAAACGACGCGATCGTGCATTCGCAGCGATACCCGATCGATCAATGCCTGCGTCAAGAGCGTATCGGTCCAAACCGGTAGATGTTGTCCGTGCTGCTCGATCGCAGCCAGTGGAAATACGATCGGTGTGTCTGGGGCAAGGGCAGCGATCGCAGGGGCTTGCATCTGATGAAATAGCACGGTGTCAATGAACCTTTCGAATGGCAGTTCAGGGATAGGACGAGCCCAGAGGATCACTCAGCAGGGACTTGGAATTCTTTGGGCAACGGTGCTTGGTTGCTCTCCGACCAAGCTCGGGTGGTCATGTCGATCTTTTTCTTGCTCGGTGTCGCGGGATCTTCGAGCACCAGCCATACGACCTTCTGGTCTTTTTCGTTGGGACTCTGGACGGTTGTCACCGGATTGGCCCGCCGCGAGAGGGCTGTGAGGACCTCTCGTACCGAGGTATCCTTGTACTCGAAGTTGCGAATTTGCTGATTCCGCGTAATGCCATCTTTTTGGAATGCCGTTCCATTGATGGCCATCGGAAGTGTCTCGGTGCCTTGGGTGTGGCTATCTTTGAGTTCGTTGGCGATCGCCTGGAGAACCACTTCGAGCGATTCCTGTTCGATGCGTAAACTGATTTTCGCATCGAGCATTTCCTCGACGGTTTTGGCGGCGTTGGTCGTTGGTTTGGGGGCCGTTGCCACCTTGGTCGGTCCTGACCCAGAGAGCCCCTGGAGGGCCATCCAGGACCCGATAACAAGGTTGCTGGCAGCTTCCTTGGGCAGGTACGCATTGAAGACGACTTGGCCGTCTTCGGCTCCAGAACGAGCGTATTTGTTGACCGATCGGAGCATTTGGGGAAACCGATTGGCGATCGCGCGCCAGTAAGCGGCCGCAGGTTGGGCGGCAAGCTGGGATTCGATCCCCTCGGCCAATGCGTCGAGCTTGCGCTTCAACTCGACTGCGTCGCGAGGTGCGCTCTGAAGGTCATTTCCAATCATGCGGTATTCGAGGTACAGATTCGGCTCGAAGTGGGTGCGAACCAAAACCCCCTGAATACGATCATCGATCACTTCCCGCATCACTCCGAGAACCTTTTCGGAATGCTCCCCAAACAACTCTTTGCCGTCGACAAACAGAAAACTCGGTGCGGCCAAGAAGCTCATCTCGGCGCGGGAATCGGTCGTCTGGAGCAGGCCCTCGAGCTGTCGCCGCAGCGGTCCGGATTTCCCCTGGCTTTCAAGCAAGGGCTTGAGCAACTCCCAAGGTCCGACTGCGATCCGCTTGACCTGCTGATCGGCTTTGGTCGTGAAATCATCGGTGATCAATGCGATGGTTTTTCCTTGGTTCTCCGATGTCCAGTAACGGTACTTCTTGTTGTCCGATTGAATCTCCTGGCTTTCCCATTGGCCGATCTGGGGCAACAAGGTCTCAAGCGCTTTGGGTTCCTTCCAAACCCAGCGTTGGACTTGGCGATATTTGCCGGTTGCTTCGCCCGGATACCAAGCGAAGCTCGCGGAGGCTAAGCCTTCGGTGAGCAATGCGGGGAAACCGGAAAGATCGGAGGTTTGGGGATAAAGACTTCTCCACCAGTCGGCCAGCTCCTTGCTCGTTGTACCGGTTTGATTCCAGCACTCCCCGGAGAGAACCAGCAACGCTTCGATCCCAGCCGGGAGCATCTCGGTGGAAAGGGGCGCGCCGATCGTCGGCGGAGTCCATGGAACTCCGGGGTCGTCGGTCTTGACGTTGTAGTATTCCAACAAAGGATCGATACCGCCTGCCGTTGGCTTATTCGAATTCGCCAGCGTGTTGCGAATGTCGTTCGTCTGCTGGTCCTCGGCGGTTTTCGCGACCGGTGGCTTGATCTCGACCAAGCCCTTTTGGTTGCCTCGCAAGAGCAGAGACAGGACCATGAGCGCTAGCAACGAGCAAGCGACCACCAGGGGTAGGAACCATGCGGGCCGTTTGGTTTTCTTTCGCGGCCCGAAAGGTTTCGGGGGAGTTTTTTTCTTCTTGGTTGATTTTTTAGGTGCAGTCGCAGCTTGAGTCGAAGTCGGTTTATTCGCAGAGACTTGCACCGGGCCGGTCGGTGAAGGCCCGGTCGGTAAAGGGCTCGGTAAAGGGCGAGGTGAAGCACTCGGTAAAGCCTGAGATTCCGATGAGGGTGTTGTCGGGGACTTCACGGGCTGTGCGATGGTCGATGGATCAACCGGTAGCACTGGATCCACCAAAGGTGCAGGCCTAGTTTCAGGCGATGGTTTCGCTTGCGGTGCTGTCTTAGCTTGCGGTGTTGGCTTAGCTTCTGGTGCTGGTTTCGCTTGCGGTGTTGGTTTTGCTTCTGGTGTTGTGATCGCTTGCGGCGCTCTCTTAGCTTCCTGTGCAGGCTTCGCTTGCGGTACGGGCTTTACGTGCGGTGCTGGCTTCGCTTGCGGTGTTGGTTTCGCTTCTGGTGTTACGATCGCTTGCGGCGCTGGCTTGGCTTGCGGTACTGGCTTCGCTTCTGGTGCTGGTTTCGCTTGCGGTGCAGATTTTGCTTGCGGTACTGGCTTCGCTTCTGGTGTTGTGATCGCTTGCGGCGCTAGCTTCGCATCCGGCTCAGGCTTCTCGGGTTCAAGCGTTGCAGGAGAGGCCGGTGCTTCGGTCTCGTTGGGGAGGACCAATTGATCGAGCGCGCGGAGAAGTGGATCGACCCCTGAAAAACGGACCGATGGGTCTTTGGCCAGCAGGTGCATCAAGCACTTTTTTTGAACTTCAGGCAGTTTGCTAGGGAGCACCACCGGTACGTTGGCGTGCAATTTGGCCCATACCTCTGGGGGTGCATCGGGTCCCGGATCGATGGGCCAATTGCCCGTCAAGGAGCGGAACCACAAGCACCCCAGCGCGTACAAATCCGACTGGACATTCGGCAGAGCGTTCGGAAGGATCAGTTCGGGTGCGGCCAATGCGAGTCGTTGATCGAGACCTCCGAGAACGCTCAAGCTTGGAGCGTGGTAGGGGGACCTAGGCGGGTAGATCGGGTCGCGCAGCAGCAGGAAGCCTCGCATTTCATTCCACACGATCGAGTGTGTAGAAAGATGTCCGTGGGTCAGTCGGTGCAGGTGCAGGAACTTGAGTCCCATCGCTACATCTCGGAGCATCCTATGGGCTTGGGTGCTCGACAAAGGGCCTTGCTCGAGCATTTCGCTCAAAAGCAAGCCTGGCACCGATTCGCACACGGCGTAAAGATGTTTCAGGGTTGCCCCGGCGCTCATCCATCGGTCCAAGTGCGGCGATTGGACTTGGCAGTGCTGCTGTGCCCAGAGCAGGCTTGGAGGCCAATCCTGGATTTCCGGGGTAGCCAAACGTTCATCGGGCAAGGCCACCATCCAGACGGCTTTCGGAGGGAATGCCGACCATCGGGCCCCGGAAGCGTCCTCCCCTTCGTACCAGCAGGCTCCACGCTCGGATTCCAGAGAGCGGACGACTCGAAGCTTGCCTAATTGCAGCGGATGGGGCAAACCTCGGTATAGGACGTTGGCTTGGTAGGGGCTCAGCTTGTCCTGTTGAACAAGCTCTTTGATGACCAAGGCAGGATCGGAGCTTGCGGCAGGTCCAATGGCTTCCGACACGGACTTGGCCCATTGCCGGCACTGTTCAGGGGTCGCGATTCCTGCGGTGTGGATGCGTTCCCAAATTTGAGCTATCGTCAATTGCATCCGTCCAAAAGTCCCTTGCCAAACCGCGTATGAGCCAATAACTTAGAAACGACGTTCCTAGGGGGATCGAGCCAAACCACCTACCCATACTATAATGAATTCTAACGCCGTGGTGAAACCAAGTGCCGAAGAAGTTGCCTCGGCAGCTTGTTTTTGGCTTATCGAGTCGATTGCGCAAGCGATCCAGCGCCATGGTCGCTGCGTCCTTGCACTCTCAGGCGGCTCGACCCCCAAAAAGCTCTACGAGCAACTTGCTCGCGATCATCTCGGAACACTGGATTGGTCGAAAGTTCACTTGCTCTGGGGGGACGAGCGCAACGTCCCGCACGACCATCCAGAGAGCAATTTTCTCATGGTCAAGTCCGCTTGGCTCGATCCGGCCATTGCTAACGGTAACCTGCATCACGTGCCGAACTACTATCCGGTTCCAATCGAGCTTCACGACCCGGAGAAGTCGGCTTATGAATATGGCCAGACGATTCGCTCGGTGCTGGGAGATTCCTCTGCGATCGACGTGGTTCTTTTGGGGTTGGGAGACGATGCCCACACGGCTTCTTTGTTTCCAGAGACGCAGGCTCTGGAGAGTCTCGATGGATTCGTTGCCAACTATGTGTCGAAGTTCGAGTCGTTTCGTCTGACGATGACTGCTTCGTTGATCAATCGAGCAAGGCGTGTAGCGTTTTTGGTCTGCGGCGAATCGAAATCGCCGGCCCTGGATGTGGTTTGGCACGGCCCGCGGGATCCGTCGCTTTATCCAGCTCAGTCGATCAATCCCACTGCCGGAGAGCTCTGGTGGTTCCTCGATATGCAGGCCTTGCCGGCTCGCGATCGTATTCCCCTAGGAGAGCTCGGCGGCTGATGCCCTGGCTTTTTGAATCGCTTGGGATTTCCAATCGAATCCCAATTCCCCGAACCACTGTTTTTGAAGGCTCGTGCAAAGAGGCCCGGGCTCGGGATTCCCGATCTGTCTTTTCTGAAGCCGCGATGCGTGCCAAAGGCATCCCGTATTCCCAGCGAGCAGAACCTCAGCAGCGTCCTGCAACTCTTCGAAGTGCAAATCTCGGTACTGGATCGCAAAGCCCTGGGATTTGAGCATCCTCTCGACCCGATCGAGCGATGTTCCTTGGACGATGTCCTCGCGTCGAGGTGAAACCACATTCCCTTGCCGATCGACCATCAGAAGATTTGCCGCACTGGTATCTGCCACCATGCCTCGGCTTGTGCAGAGCAATCCCAAACCTCCCTCGAAACGTCTGGCCGCGTCCTGGTCGGCAAGGTAATAATTGAGGCGACTGCGACTCTTGATGTTCGACGGCCAGCATTCGCCAGCACCCGAAGCGTATTGAACTCGAACCAGGGTGGTTCCGAATTGGTACCAATGAGCGAGTTTGCGCCAGGGGATCGGTAACCAATGGACAAAGCCGTGGATCTGCTTGCCTGAAAAATAATCGCCTGGGGTAACGACCACGCAGAGACTTGCGTCGGATTCATCGCTGAGCAAGGCTCGGCTCTTGGCCAACAACTCGGCGATCGACGTTTCGAGATGCCGCAAAAAAAGGTTGGAGTCTAAGCCCAGCAAATCCATTCCATGGCGAAGTCGAGTGATGTGGGGTTGAAGGTCGACCAACTGCTTGCCGAAACTTCGGATCCTCTCGACGAGGATCGCTCCATGCATGGCACCTAAATCGCTGATCGGAAGCGATAGCCGGGAGGCTTCAAGAAGCTCGAAACCTTGAGCCTGCGGATCCCAACGCAGACCGAAGCTCGTTAGGAAGCGTTCACTCGACGGTGGCGTTTGCATTCGACTCCTGCCCCAAAAGATGATCCAAGACGAGATGAAAGTAGGGACACTGCGCGTAGTAACTCCGTTCGCTATGGGTCGTTCCAATGACCGATCCGCAATCGAACTGACGGACTTTCGTTGAGTTTTCAAGTGGCTCGGTCGAGCGTGGATTGGCGATGCTCTCGAAGCCTTGGGCACCGACAAATCCTGCGAAACCCGCTGCGACCGGGCGACTCAGCCGATCTAGAAAACGAAATCGTCGCAAGATCGGATCTTTCGAATTGTAAAGGTTAATCAGTCCCGAGACGCTCTCCATTCCCTTGGCATGCTTGCCCCCACGAGCTAACCAACTGCGATCCACCGCAGGAGCCACCAGGGCGACGCGATACCTCGGGATGCTTGCAACCGATTCGATCGAGCCATCTATCGTATCGTATCCTTGCAACGGTCCCCCGATCGATCGGTACTGGAATCCTGGAATCGTCCCACCTGCGGCAAAATGCAACCCGCCGGTGACGGCTCGGGCTCCGAAGGAAAAGCCGAGAAGACTGACCTCCGAATGGAGCCTAAGCCGCTCCAAAAGCCAGCCTACCAATAAGGCTTGGCATTCGGCAGATTCGGCGTTCTCGTACACATCGCGAAGGGGATGAGGTTCTCGGGTGCTAGGCCAAGAGAGCATCAGCAAGCGGTAGGGTCTCTTCGAGCGTCGCGCGAGGTACTGATTAAGAATCAACGCACGCTCGCGGGCGTTGTTTCGCTCCATGAAATTCCCATGCACATAGACGATGGTCAACCTTCCGTCGTCGACCAGTGCGTTTTCCAAATCATCGCGTTGCCAACCCGTCTCGGTCCGCCGCAACGCTTCGAGCCCTGGCGATTGCGGATCGATGCAGCGAAATTTCTCAGGAAGATGCCTCGATGATAGCTCCCAAACCTCCGAGAGACCGCTGTCCACAGGGCTATAGGGATCGAGCGGCGGCTGGCTCGGGCTTGTCTCACCGAGACCATCGCAATCGCAACTAGCCGGGGGGGACGGATCCTCGTTGGTCTGCCCCCCGAAGGCGACGTAGCGAAAAGCTCGTGTGTTATCAAAAGGTTGGGCCCGGGAAGAATCATCCCGATAAGAATGCCCCTGATTCGTGTTACCCCGGGGGAGAGACCCCTGCGATACAAGCCAACCGATGAGGACCGCCAAAATCAGCACGCCCAGGTGCAGCCCCTGCCAAAGAACTTCGGTTGTCCAAGTCCGATCGGTAGGCCATGAGGCTACTCCGGATTTCGCATGGAGGGAAACTTGTACGATGGATGCTTTTGAGGTCTTCATGCGAAACTTTAACTCTTGAATGGATTGCGAGCGTTAGAAAAAGTTTCGAGATTGTCGAAAATTTATTTGCGTCGATTTGCACCCTCGGAATATTGGCGTAGAGTTGCACGTCGAAAAATCTTTCGACCGCAACCTTTGCGATTTCCTCAAGGAGAAAGATGATGAAGCGTTCAATACTGACCCTGTCCGTTCTGGCACTCGCATTCGCCGGTTGCAATACCTGCGGTTCCTGGAGGCCGAACTTCGGTAGTTTCAAGAGCTGTTTGCATGGTGCATCGAACGTCGGAGCGCCCTGCGATGCAGGTTGTGAGCCAGGGCAGGCCGACGGTTGCCAAAGCTGCGGTCAAGCCGGTAGCGCTAACTACGGCGGATACGGAGAAACGGTGATCGGCTCCTACGAGACCCCGATGAGCTCAAGCGCGTCAGGTTCGGTCGATGGGATTTCGATCGGTTCGCCCCTGCCGAGCGGTTCGGTCCCCTCGGGCTCCTCGTTGCCCCCCGGATCGTACTCCGGCGGCACCACCCCCATCCGTGGCGAGACCATCCGACCAAAACCCGCGAATTAGTTGTCGACTTCTGGGCTTCTCTTAGGTTGAATCCTCCTCCAAAATGCGGTTAGTCGTAAAAAACTCCGCATTCCCCAGGACGAAACGATCTGTGAGCCCAATCGACTCTTTGAATCCGAGCCCAGTGGTAGACAAGTCCACCGAACGTGTTCGAAGGATGTTCGCCGAAATTGCCCCTCGGTATGACTTCCTCAACCACCTTCTGTCGTTGAATATCGATCGCTATTGGCGGCGTCGGACTTTGGATCTCCTGGACCCAAAGCCTGGGGATCCCTTTTTGGACGTCTGTACCGGGACGGGAGATCTAGCCCTGGCGGTTGCCAAAAGGCTCGATCGGAAAACGCAGGTGATCGGAAGCGACTTCTGCGGAGAAATGCTCCACTTCGCCCGTCAAAAGCAGCACAAGATGCAGCTTGGCCAACATCCTTTGGCCTTTCTCGAAGCCGACACGACCCGGCTGCCTTTCGAAAACGACCGCTTTCAAACCGTGAGCGTTGCGTTCGGACTGAGGAACGTTGTCGATACTCTCGAAGGGCTCAAAGAGATGATCCGTGTTTGCCGTCCTGGAGGAACCGTCGCGGTCCTGGAATTTTCCCAGCCGACCCTCCTTGGACTCAAACAACTTTACAATTTCTACTTCCGCAGGGTCCTTCCGGGAATCGGAAATCGAATCGCCAAGAACTCCAAGGAGGCTTATGCCTACCTCCCGGCGAGCGTCTCTCAGTTTCCTAGCGGTCAAGCGATGGCCGACTTGATGAAACAGGTGGGCTTGGAACAAGTTCGCTTTGTGCCGATGACCTTTGGGGTCGCGACCCTCTACTATGGGCGAAAGTAGTTCGCTCGGCAAACTATGAATTCTCCGAATGATCCCCCTATCGTCCTTGCGATCACCGGCGCCAGCGGCGCTGCCTACGCAGCGCGACTCCTCCAGCAACTTGCGATACGTGGTGAACATATTCACCTGCTGGTCAGTCCCTCTGGGGCGGCGGTCGTCGCCCAAGAACTCGGCGTAGAACTAGGGCCGACCCGAGACAATGTGCGCACGCTTTTGGGGTACTTCTGGCCAGAGCCTACCAAGCACGCTTGGAAACCGCTGACCAACGAACAGATCGAGGAAGCCTCCAAAAAGATCGTCCACCACGATTATCGGAATTACTTCACCCCGATTGCAAGCGGCAGCTTTTTGACCAAAGCGATGGTCATCTGCCCTTGTTCCGGGGCGACCCTCTCGGGCGTCGTGCATGCCTCGGGAAACAACCTGATCCAACGCGCCGCGGATGTGCATCTCAAGGAGCATCGCAAACTGCTGCTTGTGCCCCGAGAGACCCCTTTGTCTGTGTTCCAATTGGAAAACATGACCAGGGCAGCCCAAGCAGGTGCGGTTGTCATGCCGGCCATGCCCGGTTGGTACCATGGGGTTTCGACTCCGGTCGATCTGATCGACTTTGTGGTCGCTCGGATCCTGGATCAGTTGAAAATTCCGCACGAACTGATGAAGCGTTGGGATGGCCCCTCGCTCGAGGCGCATTCGAACCACGCTCAAAGCGGTGATGCTTAAGAAGTGATTTCTAGCATGTGGCTCAAGTTTCAGCGGTTTCTAGAACTCATCCGGTTTAGCCACACCATTTTTGCACTTCCGTTTGCCCTGCTGGCATCCTTTTGGGCTTGGACTGTTCCGTCTCCAATCCCAGAGATCCAGGTTCGATTCGGATGGTCCTCCGGACTCGGGATCCTGCTTTGCATGGTCTTTGCCCGTAGTTTCGCCATGGCTGTCAATCGGCTTTTGGATCGGAAATGGGATGGGGAAAACCCCAGGACCGCCAATCGCCATTTGCCTGCGAAGCTTCTTGGTGTCTCAGAGGTCGGCTGGTTTACTTTGCTCTGCGGAGTCCTTTTCATCGCCTCGTGCATGCTGTTTTTGCCGAACCGATTGCCTGCGATTTTGAGCTTGCCGGTGCTGCTGTTTCTAGGCGGCTATAGCCTCGGAAAAAGGTTCACTTGGTTGGTCCATGTGTGGCTCGGCGCCGCTTTGATGCTCGCCCCAATCTGCGCTTGGATCGCTCTGCGCGGTGAGATTCTCTCTCAGGCTCCTTACGACCTTTTGCCAGCCGTTTGGCTCGGAGCAGTCGTTTTGCTCTGGGTGTCGGGGTTCGATATCCTGTATGCCTGCCAGGATGCGGAGTTCGATCGGCAAGCTGGCCTTTCGAGTATCCCGGCCCGTTTTGGCATCCGCGGTGCTTTGAACATCGCCAAAGTCCTCCACTTTTTGATGTGGCTCGTCGCCATGGGGATGACCTTCTGGGCTCCCGAACTGTCCTTGGGCTGGCTGTTCCGAACCGTCATGCTCGCAGTAGGAGGCTTGCTAATTTATGAGCATTCCGTCGTTTCTGAACGCTCCTTGGATCGTATGCAATTGGCATTTTTTCAGCTCAACTCCATAATCAGCGTCCTGATTCTAGGGGCAGGAGCCCTAGACGCTTGGTTAAAATAAGCCGAGCTCAACAGTGTACATACTGTGCTCTTTGCAAGCGAGTTCCTACGGAGCTAGCAACGCACAGTCCAAAAAGGCGAGCACGCTAAAAACGCGAGAGACTACTTGGCACTTGCCGAGATCCATCCATGAACCAAACACAAATCCAAGACCGTTTCAAGAGCATCCGCGACAAGGTCGAGCAGGGGGGCCGCTTGAGCCTCGACGACGGGATTTTCCTCTACGATCCCGAGGTTTCGCTGCATGCGGTGGGCGAATTGGCCAACTGGAAACGCGAGCAGATCAATGGCAATGTGGGTTACTACAACATCAACACCCACTTGAACCCGACGAACGTCTGCGTCTATCGCTGCCGTTTCTGCGCGTTCCGCTCCGATCTGCGAGACCCCAAGGGTTACGCGATGAGCGACGAACAGATCATCGCCAGAGGACAGGAAGCCCACGATAACGGCTGCACCGAGATGCACATCGTCGGCGGGCTGCACCACAAACTCGGTTACGACTGGTACCGAGGCATCCTCGAGAAACTTCATGCCGCGTTCCCAAAGATCCACCTCAAAGGCTGGACAGCCGTCGAGATCGACTGGTTTGAATTCCTCACCAAAAAAAGTATCAAAGAAGTTCTAGGCGATCTCCGCGAAGCTGGATTAGGAAGCATGCCAGGGGGAGGTGCGGAAATCTTCCATCCCGAAGTTCGCGATCAAATCTGCGAGCACAAGGCCAACGCGACCAAGTGGATCGAGATCCACCAAGCAGCCCACGAGATTGGACTCAAGACCAACTGCACGATGCTCTACGGACACGTCGAACAGGCCTACCATCGCGTCGATCACCTGCTGAGACTCAGAGAATTGCAAGACAAAACCGGCGGCTTCCAAACGTTCATTCCCTTGGCGTTCCACCCCGAGAACACCAAGCTCTCGCATTTGAAGAAACCTTCGGCGCTGATGGACCTAAGGACCGTCGCTGTGAGCCGTTTGATGCTCGACAACGTCCCCCATATCAAAGCGTATTGGATCATGCTCGGGATAGGTACGGCTCAGACCGCCCTAGCCTACGGCGCTGACGACATCGATGGAACGGTCCGTCACGAACTGATCTATCACGATGCGGGTGCAACGACTCCGGAATGCCTGAGCGTCGAACAGATCCAACAACTGATCGTTGAGGCCGGAAGAGAACCGGTCGAACGCGATACGGTCTATCGCAAAGTACATCGCGATCCGGACCAATTCACGCAGTGGTCGGTAGGCGAAGAAGTTCTGGTCAACGTCTAGGACTTGCTAAGCGAGCAACTCCCGCACAACCCGCGCAGGCCGGTTCGAGGTGATGAATTGCTGGGTGTTGTTGTAAGGAAAACTCACCTTGGTGTGGTCGAGTCCAAACAGGTGCATGACCGTCGCTTGAAAATCGTTGGGGGTAACCAGTTGTTCAACGGCCTTGTGCCCGAACTCGTCGGTCTTTCCAAACGCCATCCCACCCTTGATGCCACCCCCTGAGAGCCAAATACTGAACCCTTGGCCATTGTGATCCCGGCCAGCCCGTTCGGGACTGCCGTGATCTTGGGTCACCGGCAAACGACCTATCTCTCCACCCCAATGGACCAACGTGGAATCGAGCAAGCCTCGTTGCTTGAGGTCCGCAACTAAGCCGGCGACCGGTTTATCGGTCTTGCGGCAAATCGCGGGCAAATTCTTCTGGATGCTATCGTGATGATCCCAAGGTTGGCCGGAGTGGAATAATTGCACGAAACGAACTCCTCGCTCGATAAGTCTTCGAGCCAAAAGGCAGCGTGTTCCGTACTCGCGCGATTCAGGATCATCGATGCCGTAGAGATTTAAAGTCGCTTGGGTCTCCTTGGAAATATCGAGAGCATCGGTCGCTGCGAGCTGCATTCGCGCGGCCAACTCATAGGTCGCCATCCGCGCGTTCAACTCCGGTTCATCAGGATGATGGACCGTATGTTGCCGATTGATCTCATGGAGCAGTTCCAGGTTTTGCTGCTGCATCTGGCCTGCCAAATGAGGGGGCGGTTGGAGATTGAAAATCCGTGGCTCCTTGGGCCTGAGCACCGTTCCTTGAAACAGCGCTGGCATAAACCCATTGGACCAATTCGTCACCCCATCGACCGGATGTCCGCCGGGGTCGCTTAGGACCATATAGGCCGGTAGATCTTGAGACTCACTCCCGAGGGCGTAAGTCAACCAGGAGCCTAGGGTCGGGCGACCAAGGATTCCAGGAATCCCTCCATGAAAGTAGCGTATCGAAACCTCGTGCCCGTTGTTGCCCGTATGCATGCTGCGAATCAAACAGATATCGTCGATGACCCCAGAGGTATGAGGCAACAGCTCGGACAATTCGGTGCCGCAGTTCCCCCGAGGTGCAAAGGCAAACGGACTCCCGAGAAGTTTCTTGCTCGCTTGATTGACGAACGAAAATCCCACGTCCCCTTGGTAATCGGTCCCATGGAACTTGGTCAACTCCGGCTTCGGATCGGTAAGATCCATGTGGGAGGGGCCGCCGTGTTGGAACAGCGAGATCATCGCCTTGGCCTTGGGCTCGAAATGCGTTGCTCTAGGGTGCAGATCCCTATGGGGCTTGTCCTTGATTACCGGTGGTTGCCCACGGGCGGCTTCCTGTGCCAGCATCAGCTCCAGGGCGATCGCGCCGACACCCATCCCTATTTGCTGCAACCAACGGCGTCGTTGGGGCATCCAAAGTTCATCGTCGTGCATCGGATCGGTCATGGGAGTAGGTTGAAGTTTGGGAGAGTCCATCGAAGGGGCGGTTAGTCAACGTAGAGAAATTCGTTGGTGTTGAGCAACATATGGCAGATGTTGGTCAGCACCTGCGACGTCGGGGTGCTGCCGCTGCTGAGCCGCTGGGGTTCGCGATAGAGCAGCTCCAATTGCGCAGGGACAAAACGGCTTAAGACCGCCAATTCCTTATCCGTCGGAAATCGGTGCAGGATGTGTTTCCATGCGGCGATGATTTGATGTCCAAGGGCCGAGGTGTCCTCTTGCTGGAGCCGAAATCCAATCGCCGAATCGAAAACCATCGAATTTTTTGTTGACTCGCCTGGCTGCGAAGCCGTTGGGTTCCAAGTGATCTTAACCGTCCAAGTGAACGAGTCGGAGGTTTCCTGCTGACCGCACTCGAGGACCAGATCGATCGCATCGCCTGCCTCGACCGCTAGGTTCGCCACAGGCGTCGAGACCGAACCGGCTTGGATGCTCCAACGGCCAGCCTGCCCAAGCTTCGAGCTGACAAACCCGATCACGCCGTCTCCGTTGGGGCTGCCGTGCGAGAGCGACCCGCTGATTTCCACCGTCCCCGATTCCGGCGCGATCCAACGCCGGATCGCTGGATAAGCGGGGTTGCCAGGATGCCCCCCCGATTCGGTGAGGAATACCCAGCCTGTCGTCGCATCGGGGACCTGAACCCCCGGATGACTCCGGCCCTGGGTCTGTTGCGAAAACTCGGAAAAGCCTTCGACTTTGCCACTGTCCTTGTTCAACGTACCGGTGCCATAGCGCCATGGGGACGCGGGTGCTGTCGGCAATTGCCAATCCGAAACGCCTTGGGGGGCGCCTTGGGGGGCGGACTCCGATTTTGATGTGCCCGATTGCGCGATGACCCGTTTAGCGATCTTTTCAGATTGCTCCAAGAGGAACTCGTTGTTCATCATCATCAGCGATTGCGGCGCGACGGTCGAACTCGGACGCGACTCGCACAAGACTCCCATGACCGGGGCATCGAACGCTTGAAGCAGTGCGACGGGCTGGGTCCGTCGCCATTTGGCATACAGACTCCTTCGAGGCTGGGCCGGATCGAGTCGGACTTGTCCAGCCTCGTCCTCTTGAAGAGGAATCGGTGCTCCGAAAAGCTCCGGTTTGAGCTCACCGGAGAGCCCAAGCACACTATCGCGCAGGACCTCAGCATCAATGCGCTGAAGATCCCGTCGCCAATAAAATCGGTTCTCAGGATCGATCGATTCGCCATGGGGATTGCGGACGGAGGATTGGCGGTAAGCGGTCGAAAGAAGGATCCGACGATGCAGATGTTTGAAACTCCAGCCGTGTTCGATCCAATCCAAGGCGATCCAATCGAGCACCTCAGGGTGGGTTGGAGGACTTCCGAGTTTCCCAAAGTCGCCGGGCGTTGCCACGATCGCTTTGCCGAAATGATGCATCCAAACGCGGTTGACTATCGCTCGAACGAACAGAGGGTTGGGCGGATCGATTTGGGTCAACCACTTGGCAAAAGCCAATCGTCGACCGCTCGTCGGGAGGCTAGGATCATCGTCGTTGAAATGTTTGTTGGAAGTCTCATCGACCAATACGCTCAGTTTCCCTGGCGGGACTTCGCGGGTCGGTTGATTCAGATCCCCTCGATGCAAGAGCTTGGTCACCGGTAGGTGCCCTGGAGGTTCGCTCAGGGCTTGCAGGAACGTCTCGGCCGGTTTTTTCGCTCTGGTCTCGGCGATCGTCGCATCGAATTTCTTGAGCTCCTCGGCTGCCTCAGGCAGATATTGGTAAAGCACTCCGGGCGAGATATTGACGCTCGGGTGTTTGTCCAGAAGCATTTTTTGCTCTTCGGTCCGTTTGTCGACCGGAGATTCATAGGCGGAGCGCAGCATGGTGCGAAGCGGTTCTTCGAACTTCATCAGCTCTTTGTCCAAGGCATTCTTGATGAATTCGGCTTCCTTGGTTGCGCGTTGGGCACTGATGGCTTGAGCTTCCATTTCGATTTTCGACGAAAGCTCGACCTCGGCTTGGGTGATCAGGGAGACCAAGCGTTCGGAGGGCGTTTTCCATGCGATCGGGTCAAGCGCTGGAGCCAGGACGGCTCTCAGGGCGAAGTAGTCTTCGTGAGATAGAGGATCGTAGCGATGGTCATGGCACTGCGCGCAATTCAAACTCGAACCCAAAAGCGTGCTGCCGATCACTTGAAGGGTATCTGCAATCGTTTTGTTGCGAGCCTCTGGCGAATTATCGCCACTTGCCGTTCCGTCGGCGGTCATCCTCAAGAATCCCGTCGCGGTCAAAAGCTCGATTTGGGTTGGGGTCCAGTCGCCTTGTTTGGGACCGGCTAGTTCGTCCCCTGCAAGCTGTTCGACGATGAACCGATCGATGGGTTTGTCTTGATTCAATGAAGCGATCACATAATCGCGATAGCGCCAAGCCCAAGGTCTCTCTGCGTCGGCCAATGTCGCGCCATCGCTATCGGCATATCCGACTGCATCCAACCAATGACGCGCCCAACGCTCGCCATAGTGGGGACTTTGAAGGAGCGAATCGACCAACTGTTCGTACCAGTTGCTCTCGGCAAGCTGCATCCAATGCTGGAATTGCTCGTCGCTCGGAGGTAGACCGATGAGGTCCAAAAATACGCGTCGGACCAAGGTCTCTCGGGGTGCATCCGGAGAGAACCTCAATCCTTGAGGCATGGCTTGTGCGAGCACCTGATCGATCGCGTTGCGGATTCGATCTCCATCGATCTGGATTGCAGTCGATGGCTTGGCCACTGGACGGTAAGCCCAATAAGAGCGTTCGGCGTCGGTCAGTGGGATTCCAGGTCCGATGGTTTCGGGCTCCGGACGGTGCGTCGGTGCTCCGGATTCGATCCAAGCCCTCAATAGCTTTTTCTTTTCCTCGGAGACTTTCAAGGTTCCGGGGGGCATATCCTCCGACTCGATGCGCTGAAGGATCAACGAAGCGTCTGGATTACCTGCAACCAGGGCTGGACCTGAATCCCCACCCTGGACCATCAAACGCACGAGCCTCAGATCGAGCGAACCTTCGTGCGTTTCCGTTGCCCCATGGCAATCCAAGCAGTACTCGCGCAGGATTGGACGAATGTGGGATTCAAATTTCGGTTCCTCTGCCGAGCTGATGCCACAAGCAGCAGCGATCGCCAAGCTCGCTACGATCCGAGCCAATAAAGAAAAACTGTGCAACATCGAAGATCAAGCGGGTAGGCGGGGAGGTTAAGGCGGGGAGGGCATAAGGCAGTATCGGCGAGACCGAGAAGTTGACTCGTGCTCGTGCTCAATGCCCCTATTATACCCGCTCAGGGATTCCGCGGCACCATCGAATTCCATTGCCATCCTTCTCAACATCGCCACAATTCGCACCTGTTTGGATTTCAGATCGAAAGGCGACAGACGTCAAGTCGATCGACCGGCAGTGCCGCAGTTCAAACAGCCATCGAGATCCGATGCGATACACGATCAGAGTCAAACACGACGTTTGTGACCGGATGCCAGCAAGCAACAGATCGGGCCGAAGTATCAGCCTGAAGTATCAGCCCGAAACATCAGAGCGGGTGATGGGATTCGAACCCACGACTTCCAGCTTGGGAAGCTAGCACTCTAGCCGCTGAGTTACACCCGCAAAGTGATTCGTGACCTACGATATCCTATCGGAACAGGAATACAAGCCATCAGCGGCGGAAGAGGACGCTGTAGTTCTCGCCTTCTAATTCGTAGCTCGCTTTCTCCCAACTGACGGTGATCTTGGAATCCGAGTCTGCGAATTCTCGAATCCAAGTGCCGCGCCGCCAAGCGGGTGATTGGGCCGGGGGCATGCGCATGGCAAGCTGGATTTCTTGATCGGAGACCAAAGGGGACAATTGCAGATTCTCCAGGAGCTGACGAAAGTAGCCTTCGGAGGTCAGTTCATGGTAACGGATGTCGATCTTTTTCTTGACGCTCCAATCGGTGTCTTTACCCAGTTGCTGCAGGAGCCAGAGCTTGCTGATCCAGTCGATTCGGCCGACGAGCAGCATCGGCGGCTGATTTTGATTTTTGGGCATCGCATCGATCTGATTGAGGGTCATTTGCCAGAGCTCGATGATCTCCCAAGCTTCCCTGGGAACCTCGGATTTTTTCTCAAGCCAACTTTTGAGAGTCCTCAAGTAGATTCGAGATAGGTCACGGGACTTGTAGTCGAGCCCCTTGCGATCCGGCATCGAACGGACCAACATCCAGTCTCGGGCATACTCGCGTATTGCAGTGGTGGCCGAGCGCAACTGAATGGCCTCGACGTTAGGATTCTGCTCGACCCAGTCGAGGACCAGGGCCGTCGATCCGAGCCTGAGCCACTGCGATTGCTGACACATCCCGGAATCGCCGATCGCGATCTCGATTCTCTGAATCGGGCGGAGCAATTCGAAGAAATTCGTCAGGCTCCAATAAGGCCCCGAGAGAAGCTTGCGCAGCAATGGATCGCAGCGGAACATCGGGCGATGGGCATTGTAACTCCCAAACCCAATCTGTCGGTCGACCATCGCGGCGCGGGAACTGATCCAGAATTTGGATTCCGGATCGAGGTATCCGGCTCCATCCAAAAGGCATCGAGAAGCCAAGAAAGCAGACGCGTTTCGCCGATGGGGTCGCAGGGCCACCACGTAGAGCAGAAGCCCGAACAGCCACACGATGGGCGCATGGAGCTGGCGTAGGCCCCAAGCGCCCAGGATCCATTGCCAGGGTGCCATCGGGAAGCCTAAGAGGCAATCGTGGCTTTGCAAGGAATCTAGTTTATTAGCCGATGTTTTGTCGTTGCCCCAACCGGCCATACCGAGCCCACGGTGGCCCAGCGAGATCAGCAGCATACTGCCGAGCCAAAGGGCTGCAAGGCATCGGTAGAGAAGCAATGGCAAGAGGAGCAATGCCAGCCCGATCCACCATGCGATCAACCAGGGGCCTTGTGCGATGCGCATGTCGTACGACTCGTGCTGGCCGAGAGTATGTCCATACGCATCGCTATTGGATTTGATGAGCGACCAGTCTTGTGAAGGTCGGTGGGCCTCAAGGGCGTCTTGGAGGATTTGTTCGTTGGCCAACTGGTAGCAAACGACCTGACGTGGACTACGAGTTTCAGGTGTTGCGATTTCGATCAGGGCGGTAGATAGATCGGCTGAGCCACCCATTTCGAGAGAAAGACTCGATCCATTGGCAAGGAACCAACGAAGAGCGTGATGGCTCGGTGCTAGCGGCAGTCGTTCGCGGATCGATTTGAGGATTGCGGAGAACTCTTTGAGCGAATCTTTTTGGGCATCTTTAGGATGCCTCCAAAACATTTCCGATTCGAGTCCGATGTACCGGTGGAGCAACCGCGTTCTACTCTCCGCTTTGTCCCGCGTCGATCTGCTCCAAATAGTTTTGGACTTGCGTCTGAGTATCTTTCTCAACGGACTTCACCCACGCTTGTAGCCGATTTTCGATCGAGGTTATCGAGGTTACGGTGGGGGCCGGTTCAGGAGTCGTGGCTGCCGAATTCTCGGGCGAAGTTCCCGTGGGTGACGTTGCATCGTCGGGCGACAATGCACGCTTCGGGATCTCGATTCGTTGGCTTTCCATCGAAGTACCTTTTCCAACGCGGGAAATCCGAGTCCGGCGAACCAGCCCTCACGGGTATCCATTCTAAGTGCCCGGCGAGCGGTTGGCGCGAACCGGGTCAAAATTCCTGCGGATTTTTCGCGAGGTCGCGGAGTGACTAAGCGCTTTCTTTGCGTTGTGGGACGGATTTAACCGGAGTGACCTTTCCGGATTGTTCGTCGAGGTCGATGGTATAGACAGTTCCTTCTTCTTGTTCGGGAAGATCGAACATGACGTCCATCATGATTTCCTCGACGATGCTTCGGAGTCCACGGGCACCGACACTCTTGGTGTGGGCTTTCTTGGCGATCGCCATCAGGGCGTTTTCGGTGAACTTAAGCTGGCAGTTTTCCATCCCGAACAAGGCTTGGTATTGCTTGATCAGCGCATTTTTCGGTTCGGTCAGGACCTTGACCAGCCCGGAGACGTCCAAAGGAGCCAAGGCCGTAACGACGGGTAAGCGGCCGATGAGTTCGGGGATCAAGCCAAATTCGAGGATATCGTCCGAGTGGACTTGGCCTAAGAGAGTCGCAACATCTTTTTCCTCTTTGATGGTGGTTCCTGGTCCGAAGCCGAGGGATTTTTTTCCTAGCCGTTTCGAGATGATTTCATCGATACCGACAAATGTCCCGCCGCAGATAAAGAGGATGTTCGTCGTATCCATCTGGATATACTGCTGCTCGGGGTGCTTGCGTCCACCTTGGGGTGGTACGTTCGCGACGGTTCCTTCGAGCATTTTCAGGAGCGCTTGTTGGACTCCTTCTCCGGAGACATCGCGGGTGATCGAAACGTTTTGGCTGGTTTTGCCGATCTTGTCGATCTCATCGATGTAAAGGATCCCTCGCTGGGCGGCTTCGATATCGAAGTCGGCTGCATGGAGGAGTTTCAAGAGGAGGTTTTCGACATCCTCGCCGACGTAACCGGCTTCGGTCAGTGTGGTCGCATCTCCGATGGCAAACGGAACGTTGAGCATTTTGGCCAAGGTTCTGGCGATAAGCGTTTTGCCGCAACCGGTGGGCCCTACGAGCAAGATGTTGGATTTTTCGATCTCGATGTTGGAGTCATCCCAACCGGCGCTCAAACGCTTGTAGTGGTTATGGACTGCCACGGCCAGGGCTCGTTTGGTTTGCAATTGGCCGATGACATACTGATCGAGGTGCTCGACGATCGAGCGTGGAGTTGGGATATCTCCAAAGAGTTTTTTCGTCGGCCCACGGCGGCGTTGCTCTTGTTCGAGCATCGAGGAGCATAGCTCGATGCACTCGCCGCAGATGTAAACCTCTCCGGGCCCTTCGACCAAGGGGCCGACATCCCGATAACTCTTGCGACAAAAAGAACAGTTCTTTTTGGTGTTGCCGTTGCCAGTAGATTTCCTGCTGGCCATTACATCCTTACCTGACGACATACTCGACTCCAAATCTATCGCTTCGTGGGGATGCTTACGGTGCACCACAACCGGCGACGGGGACACGGGTTGATCGCTCGATGGTCTGACTTCGTTGTTGAAACACGTTTTGCAACGGTAATGTTTTGAAACGGTGATTCTAAACGAACTTTCAAACCGGCAATCCGTGCCATGGCTTTCGAGCTTTTTGGGTTTTGGTTCCTTGGAAGATCGGGGATCGTCCAAGTTCGGCCTCCCAGACCGATAGGTATTCATAGTGGATCTTGACGACGCTTCCTGACGGCGTCCTATCTTAACACAACAAGTTCACCGGAGACCTCGATCGCTTCCAAAGCGATTCTACGGTCCGGTGCTATTGCTGTTTCGACGATTGCTCGTTCGACATCTCGGGGTATTGTTTGCTAGATGGGTTTCTTGCAAGCAACGCCTCAATCTTTCGGAATTCCTGATCGTCCAAGTCACCCTCGGTTCTCATTTCTTGAAAATTCCGCCGGAGAGCCTCCTCGATTTGCAGATTGTGAGCATTAATACTACGCAGACGGGATAAACCGTACAACGCGATCAAACTTACAAGCACCAGTACAATTACCCCAAGGATAGTTTGTACGACGGGATCTTCGAGAAACGCCGGGGCATTCATATCAGACAACTCCTCCAGTGGACGTTTGGTCAACCAAGCGACAGTTTTCGCAATTTAGTTGAAAGCTGCCGTCTGTGCGCTCTGGCGAGCTTTATTGACGACCTTCACTGGTCCTACGAGACTCCTTATTGGGTGAAATCAGACAAGGGAAAAACCTGAGTCATCCACGGAGCAATCGTATCCCTGGGAGAGGGAAATAGTCTAGAGAATTTTGTCGAAAATTTCTGATTTCGCTCAAGCCAGCCCGCAACGCTCCTTGGGATCCTTCAAGGCTTGGTGGAGCCGTTGGAGGGCTTCGGTTTCGATTTGCCGGACCCTTTCGCGAGTCAAACCGAGTTCCAGCCCGATTTCCTTGAGGGTATGCGGGGGGGTATTGTCCAAGCCGAACCGCATCCGCAGAATGGTCGCCTCGCGGGGATCGAGGGTTCCGACGAGCTCTAGGGCGGTTTTGAGAACGTCGTGATCTAGAAGCTCATCCTCGGGACTCTTGAGCCGCTCGTCCATGACCATCTCGCCGAGCGACCAGCCTTGGTCGGACTGATCCCCTTGAGGGGTGGCGTTATGGATCTGGATCGCTTTTTTGATGATCGGGAGCTTCTTCTTGGGCAAGCCGAGCAAGCGAGCCGTCTCTTCTTGGGTCGGAACCCGTCCTAGGGCCTCGGACAATCGGTTGGTCGCTCGTCGCCATTTGCTGAGCAATTCGACCATGTAAGCAGGAATGCGGATGGTCTTCGAGGAATTGATCAACGCCCTCTTGATCGACTGCTTGATCCAGTAGCTTGCATAGGTGCTGAAACGGGTTCCCATCTCGGGATCAAAGCCCTCGACGGCCCTGAGCAATCCGAGGTTTCCTTCTTCGATAAGGTCCTGCAAGCCTAACCCCTTGCCGGCGTAGTTTCTCGCGATGTTGACAACCAACCGCAGATTAGCTCGTACCATTCGATCCCGAGCCTCGGCATCCCCTTGGCCCACACGCCGTGCCAGCGACTGCTCTTCTTGAGCCGTGAGCAATCGCGTTTCGTTGATCTCGCGAAGGTAAGTCTCCAGCGGGGACTGAAGGTGGTCTCCCTCGGGTCTGACCCTTCGCTTGCTCAGCAAACGAACTTCGTCATCGCCCAAATCCTCGGCGTCGCCGTCCATTGACCGTGGGTAAACCATGAATGAGCCTAACGATGGGGTAGGTTGCTAGATGCGATTCGAAGGAGCCGTTCGACGGTTGGTCGACGGTCTAGCCCAGCAGGCCGGAAATCGGCGCGCAAAGGCCTGGGTTTGGAATCGGCGTTGCAAGGAAATAATTGCTAAGAAATCCTGAGGGAACCTACGTGTAACGGATTTGCGGTGTACGTAAAGCGATCGAGAAATGGTACAATTCCAGCCGACGCGGAGAGCCTCGCTGGGAATCGATCCGATTGAATCGGTTGTATCGCCCGGTGGGCTCCTCGCAACTGCATCACGTGCAGCCAAATCAAGGGCTACCAAATCACGGGCTACCAAATCCCGGGCTACGAGCCACGGGGCTTTGTATCCCCTCGCGATAACCATCCCTAGATTTCTCCACAGTCGTCTTTCCATAGACATCAAGGAACAACAAGGAACAAAATGCTCACTTCGATCCCTGCGGTCGCCGTCCTATCCCCCTGGCGGACTTTGGCCGCCAAAGTCCTCGATGGATCTGATGTGTCGAAGACCGAGGCTCTGGCCATCCTCAACTCGAGCGACGAGGAGCTGCTGGATCTAGTCAACGCTGCATTCGAAATTCGCAAGAGAAACTTCGGGAAGACCGTTCAGCTCTATTTCTTGATGAACGCCAAAAGTGGACTTTGCCCCGAGGATTGCCACTACTGTAGCCAGTCGAAAATTTCCGATGCTCCGATCCCCAAATACAACATCCTCAGCCGCGATAAGTTGCTCGAGGGGGCCAAGCTTGCCGCCCAACGGCAAAGCAAAACCTACTGCATCGTCATCAGCGGACGGGCACCGAACGAACGTGAGATCCAAGCGATCGAAAAAATCGTCCCTGAAATCAAGCAAACCTACGGTTTGAATATCTGCGCTTGCCTCGGACTGCTCAACGAATCGCAAGCCCAACGGCTGGCCGCCGCAGGGGTCGACAAAGTCAACCATAACCTCAATACCAGCCAAGAATACTACCCGGAGATCTGCACGACCCACACCTTCGAGGACCGCATCGAGACGCTCAAAAATGTCCGGAAAGCGGGACTTGCACTCTGCAGCGGTGGCATCATCGGAATGGGTGAAAGCCGACAAGACATCGTCGAAATGGCTTTCTCTCTCAAGGAGCTCTCCGTCGAGTCGATCCCCCTGAATTTCCTCCATGCCATCGATGGCACACCGATGCAACAAAAGGAATACCTCTCGGCCCGAGACTGCATCCGCGCCCTGGCCATGTTCCGCTTCGTTAATCCCGCAAGCGAACTGCGGATCGCCGGCGGTCGCGAACGCCACCTCCGATCGCTCCAACCCTTGGGCCTGATGATCGCCAATAGCATCTTCATCGGAGATTACCTCACGACCCAAGGCCAAGCCCCCTCGGAAGACTACCGGATGATCGAAGACCTCGGATTCGAAATCACCGGCCAAGCGGCTTTGCCCAATAGCTCCGAATCTACGTGCTCGGAATCTACGTGCTCGGAATCTACGTGCTCGCAAACAACGTGCACTCAAACCGGCGGCACTGGGAGCTCCGGGAACCAATGCCAAACGCCAAGCTCCAGCGACCCGACGCGAAGTTCCTGCTGCGGCTGATCCTGCTGTGGCCGATCCTGCTTTTTTAAATTCTCACTTCTAGAAAAACTTGCCAACACAAGGTCCATGATGCCAAAACTCACTGTCGAAGGTCTCGGCGAATTCGAAATACCGACCGGCAAAAGGCTCGTCAATGCGCTGCGCGAAGAGGCCTCGAGCGACCAACTCCATGCCTGCGGTGGGAACGCCCGATGCACCACCTGTCGCGTCGAATTTCTCTCGGGCGAACCCTCGAAAATGACCGTCGCCGAAAAGCAACTCCTCGAGGCCCGCGGGCTCTCTGGGGTTCGCCTCGGGTGCCAAATCCTCTGCCAAGAGGATATGTCGGTCCGGATCATCAGTCGCCTCGAAGGCAGTGGTCGCAAGGATTGCGGATCGGCTTGCTCGGAAGAACTTGCGCCGCAACCTGTCGAATGGACAACCAAATCCTAACGGCCCATCCAACCTAGGGGCAAATCAGAGATGTTCCTGGCCGACAACCCAGTCCTGCAACGCGAACTGCTTTCGAACTTGCGGACCAGCCGCGCATTCATTCTGCTGCTGGTCTACCAGGTCGCATTGGCCTTGGTCATCGTCATCGCCTATCCACGCGAAACGAGGATCGATCTGAGCGTTGAGTCCGCGGCCGCTCAGAGACTCGTCGATTTTTTCTTTATCGGTCAATTCGCGATCGCGTCGTTGATGGCACCGAGCTTTGCCGCCGGCGCAATCACCGGCGAAAAAGAACGCAAGACCTACGAAATGCTCCTGGCTAGCCCCTTAAGACCCTGGAGCATCGTCCTGGGAAAACTCATCGCAGCCTTGACCCACTTGGTCGTGCTGATCATCAGTTCCTTGCCGATCATCATGCTCTGCTTGCCCCTAGGGGGCGTCTCGATCTATGAGCTTCTGGCGGCCTATGTTGGCCTACTTTTCTCCATCCTTCTTTTCGGTTCGATCAGCGTCTTTTGCTCGTCCTATTTCAAACGGACGTCGTCATCGCTGGTCGTCAGCTATGTCATCATCCTGCCTTTGCTGATTCTCGGCGTGTTGGGTTGGACCATGCTCGCTTCCCGAGCGGACGTTCGATTGATCGCTATTACCACCTTGGTCCCGACAGTCTCGATGGCCGTAAGCGGATTGCTCCTCTCGGTGGCGGCCAATAGGCTGCTCTATCCACCCGATATCGGCAGCCAAGGCAACGAGGTAGTCGATCTGGAAAACGAGCAAAAAAAAGCCGTCGGATTGGTCATCCAAAGAGATCAATTCCCCGACAATTTGTTTGCGCCCCCAAGGCGTCGAACGCTCATGGCAAACGATGCGAATCCAATCTACGACAAGGAAATGCATGCGGAGTTGTTCAGCCAAGGTACGTTGATGCTGCGGCTCGTGATCCAACTGAGCATGATCCTCGCGATTCCGTTGATGACCGTCCTGCTTTTTTGGAAGCCGGATCTTGCTTACCTCTACGTCGTCTACGTGCTGGTCTTCAATATCCTCAGCGCACCGGTCTTTACCGCCGGCGCGATCACCGGCGAACGCGAACGACAGACCCTGGACCTGTTGCTCACGACCACGATTTCTGCTAGCCAAATCCTCTGGGGGAAACTTCTTGCCGGGTACCGAGTCTCGGCGGTCCTGACCGGATTTTTGATGTTCCCGATGCTCCTTGCTTGCATCAATCCCGAAGTGGCCCGAAACTGGATTGCGATGATAGTCTTTGTAGCGATTTGCTTCGTCGCCTCGGTCTTCAATTCGGTCCTCTCGCTCTTTATCTCGACCGTCGTCCGAAAAACCAGCACCGCCCTGATGGTCTCGTACATCACCCTGCTGGTGCTCTACTGCCTACCGATCGCCTTCTATTTTTTGGTCTGGAGCAGCGCCCCAGAAAACGAAGACCTGAGCCCCCTTCGCTACGTCGGGATCAGCAGCCCAATGATGGCCGCCGATAGTGTCCCAATGACCTCCGTGCAGTCCGGGCTTGAGATGTCCAGAACCAAACGGGGAGACTGGATCCATGTTGCCTCTTACTTTGCTTTCACTACGATCCTCACGGCGATCCTTTTTCTCCTGACGGCCTTTTTGTTCCGAAGTCGCTGGCGACTGACCGGACGTGGCTGATCCCATCCACCGCTGACCCAAAGCCCACAACAGGTCGCACCTATGCAAATCCCACCGTTTGGTTTCGGACCCACCGAGGCGATCAAACAAGTCTCCCAATGGCTCGGGAATCCGGCTTTGAATCATGCGATCAAGGAGGCTGCTCAGAAACTCGGGATCAAAGAGGTTCCCTCCACCGCAAGTGTCCAAGAGGTTCTCCGGCAAGCCGGCAAGTGGCTTGAGCGAACGGCTGAGCCTTGGATGGCATCAGGCGGCGACCCATCGGCTCCTCGATCCTTGGAGGTCGGCATCAACGCCACCGGCGAGTGGTTTCACCCCCGTTGGACAGCCCAACCCCTGAGCCAAAACGCTTGCAGATTGGCAGCCCATCTGCTCTCGGGGTACTCCCAAGACTCGGGCGTCGCTCAAGACCTGCAGCGACTTCTGATTTCTGCCACGGGTGCCGCAGATGCTCTGGTCCTACGCGATGTTCCGACGGCGGTCCAATTGGTCGTTCGAGCTTGGGTCAACGACCCCGCAAACCGAACCGAGCCCCACCTTGCTCCACATGTGCTCTTGCCCCGAATCGCTTGCCTGCGCATTCCCATCTCTGGAACCGATGCGGGCGTGCAACTCCGCCCCTTGATCGATGCGACCGGGGCTCATGTCACCGAGATCGGTAGCAACTCCGATTGCCTTCACGATGACTATGCCAAGGCGACTGCGATGCATCCCCATTCTCTGATTTTCCAAGCCACACCGATCGCATCCCAGAACGATGCCTACGCGCTGAGCGATCACGCTCGGAGTACTGGCTCCCTCGTATGCACTTTGGCGCTGGACGCAAGTTTGGTGGACCTCGACTGGACCGATTGCAAAACGCCAGCACTCACACGGCGCTGGGATTCGGGACCTGACTTGATCATCGCCCCGACCCAGTACCTCATCGGTGGGCCCGATGCGGTGGTGATCCTAGGAAAGAAAAATGCGATCGATCGCATTCGACCCTGGGCGGACCAACTCGGCGCCCAGGCCGATCGGGTGACCCAAGCCCTCTTGCATTGCGCACTGAGCGAATCGCTGCAACCCGAGAGTTGGGCGAAAACCTATCTCGGAGCCATGCTCAACACGCCCCTAGCCAACACCGAAAATCGAGCCCAAAGGCTTGCGATCCAACTGCAAGGCCTTTGGCCCATCCAACGAACCGAAGTGGTCACCGAATCGACCCGGATCGGAAACGGGACTTGGCAAGCACTGCGCAAGCCAACGGCTGTGCTGAAAATTTATCCTCAGTCCATTTCGGCCGCGAAACTCAACGAAACGCTCGCGCAGAATCAACCAGCGATCTGGACACAGGTCTACTCAGACCGTATTGAACTGGTCCTTCGAAGCGTCGATCCGGCCGACGATTCTCAGATCGTACAAGCCATCTCAAAACTCCAACCCGTAACCTAGGGCATCATCTTGGCAGAACAAAGCGACTCGACAGCTTGGATCCATCTCCACCCGGCCGACCATTGCGTTGTGGCACTTCGGAAACTGACCAAAGGTGAGTCAGTCGACCTACCTGGTAAAGCTTCCGTCTTGGTCAAAAAAGATATTCCTCCCGGCCACAAAATGGCGATCGAGCCACGTCGATCCGGAGCGCCAGTCCATAAGTACGGTTGGTCCATCGGGGTTGCCACCGTCGACATCGCACCTGGCGATCATTTGCACGACCATAACTTAAAGTGCCATCACACGCTCGATTACGAAGGCCTAGCCTCCGAAACTCCCCTGCCGCCACTGAGGCTATCGGGACGGACCTTCCAAGGATACGTCCGACCAAGCGGTCGTGTTGGTACTCGCAATTACATCGCCGTCATCTCGACGGTCAACTGCTCGGCGGGTGTATCCAAGGCGGTCGCAAGGCACTTTGATCAAGAGGCATTGAAAGCCTTTCCTAACGTTGATGGCGTGATCGCCTTTACCCACGATAGCGGTTGCGGCATGGCTCTCGATGGGATCAAGCACCGAACACTCAGCCGTGTGCTTGGTGGGATCGCCAAGCATCCGAATATCGCAGCCTACGTCTTGATCGGTCTTGGGTGTGAACAAAACACACTAGGACATCTGCAAAAATCTCAGAAACTCGTGTCTCTTCAAGGGGTCCGATGGAAGTCCAATCCAGGCCAAGCCGAAACTCAGGAGGTTCCCGTACTTTCGATCCAAGACACCGGCGGAACTCGGGCGACGATTCAAAAGGCTGTCGGCTTGGTGCAAGCGATCCTGCCTCAGGTCAATGCCATGGAGCGAACCGATGTTCCCGCAAGCGAGATCGTTTTGGCCACCAAATGCGGCGGTTCGGATGGATACTCAGGCATTACGGCCAACCCCGCCCTAGGGATCGCTTCGGATCTGCTTGTAGCCCACGGTGGAACGTCGATCCTCTCTGAAACCACCGAGCTTTACGGAGCCGAACAGCTCTTTACCAAGCGGGCCGCTAGCCAAGAAGTCGCCAAAAAACTACTCGACAAACTCGTGTGGTGGCGAGACTACACCGCCCACTACGGGGAAGACATCGATAACAATCCCTCGCTGGGAAACAAAGCCGGAGGACTCACAACGATCGTCGAAAAGTCCCTCGGAGCGGCGGTCAAAGGTGGCCAAAGCGCCTTGCAAGACGTCATCGAATACGCCGAGCAGACCAGCAAGCGAGGGCTGGTGATTATGGACGCACCAGGCTTCGACCCGGTATGCGTCACCGGGATGGTCTCAGGCGGAGCCAATGTCGTTGTCTTCACTACAGGTCGAGGAAGTTGCTTTGGATGCAAGCCTGTCCCAAGCCTTAAAGTCGCCACCAACACTCCGCTCTTCGAACGGATGAACGACGATATGGACTTGGACATGGGAACGGTCCTTAAAGGTGAGTCCCTAGAAAACGCAGGGCAAAGACTCTTCGACGCCATTTTGGAAACCGCTAGCGGCAAAAAAACCAAAAGCGAATTGCTAGGGTACGGTGAGGACGAATTTACACCTTGGGCCATCGGTCCGACGCTATAATTTAGCCCAGCGTTTACTCCGGGATTACTCCGGGAGAATTCCGGAGATCCGAACTCCCCTGGGAAACTTCAAGCATGTCGACGGCCGTTTACGAAACCTCTCGCAAGATCATTTCGAACGTCGAAAAGTGCATCGTCGGCAAACGGAAGCAACTGGTCTTCTCCTTGGTCTCCTGGTTTTCAGGTGGCCATATCCTTTTGGAGGATGTTCCAGGGGTTGCCAAGACCATGCTCGCCAGGGCCCTGGCTGCCAGCGTCGGAGGACGGTTCAAACGGGTCCAATGCACTCCGGATCTGCTGCCCGGCGATATCACCGGCTCATCGATCTACAACCAAAAAACGTCTGACTTTGAATTTCGCCCTGGGCCTGTGTTTGCCAATATCCTCCTGGCAGATGAAATCAACCGAACCACCCCCCGCGCGCAGTCGTCCTTGCTCGAAGCGATGGCCGAAGGTTGCGTGACGGTCGATGGAGTGACCCACAAGCTCCCTCCCCCTTTTTTGGTCATCGCGACACAAAACCCCGTCGATCACGAGGGGACCTTTCCGCTGCCAGAGGCCCAACTCGATCGCTTCTTCATGAAGTTCACCCTCGGTTATCCGTCGATGGAAGAGGAGCTGAAAATGCTTCAGATGCTCGAAACCGAGCACCCCATCCAATCCTTGAAGCCTGTCGTCAGCATCGAAGAATTGCTCGAAGCTCAAAAATTGGTCCAAAAGGTCTACGTCGACCCCAAAGTCCGACAATACATCCTCCAGATCGTCCATGAAACGCGCGCCCATAGCGATCTTGCACTCGGTGCTGGACCTCGCTCGACCATCGCACTGTTTCGAGCCGCCCAAGCCATGGCTGCCATCCGTAGCCGAGACTTCGTTCAACCCGATGATATCAAGCGGATTTTGCAACCCGTCATGAGCCACCGCTTGATCCTAAGGCCCGAGGCTCGACTGCGCAAGTTGACCTCCGATCGGATCCTTGAGGACATCCTGGCCGAGATCGCCGTTCCAACGCTCGAAGAAAACGGGCGCTGATGCGATGGCAATCCTCCCGCTGATCGCTCTGTTGCTCCTGCTCGGGATCCTGACCGGAGCGAATTTCTTTGCCTTAGGGGCTTGTACCTTTCTGATTGTCATCCAGTTGGCCAAGCATTTTTCGAGTCGATGGATTCAAGCCGTCGAGGTTCAACGGTTTGTCGAAGCCCATGAGATCGAAGTGGGCCAGAGCGTAGCAGTCGGCATGAAGATTTCGAATGCATCGGGCTATTGGATTCCTTGGATGCTCATCGACGACAAGATTGCCAAGAGGTACACCAAGCAACCCCCGTTTGCATTGAAAATCCTATCGGCAAGCGTCCAGCTTTTTTCTTTTCGACCGAAACAAACGACCCTCCATCGCTATGCGATCGAGGCCCAGCGCCGAGGCTACTATCAACTCGGCCCAACCCTGTTGGAAACAGGCGACCTGCTCGGTCTGCACCGAAGCTATCGCATCGCAAACCAACCGAGCTACATCACCGTCTTACCCCAGCTAATCGTTCTAGAATCTGTAGAGGTTTCCAGTCGCCGACCGATGGGAGAAATGAAAGTCGAGGATCGGCTGCTCGAGGACCCAACACTCATGAGCGGTTTGAGGGAATACCGAGCCGGCGACCCGATCAACCGGGTCCACTGGAAAGCGACGGCTAGAACAGGAGTCCTCCACACCCGGGTCTTTCAGCCGACATGCGTTCAGGGAGCGATGTTGCTCTTGGACATGCACGAATCGACCAACCCTCGAAAGCACGAACCGGTCCGAACGGATCTTGCCGTCACCGCTGCGGCCTCGATAGCGCATTGGCTTTACCTCAACAGCGAACCCTTCGGATTGGTCAGCAACGGCCGCGATGCGGCCGATCGGATGCGGGAACTCAACAAACGATCGCAGTACCAAGACCGCCAAAGGGCGACTGCGAACATCGAGATGAAGACTCACAACGATCGCCTGACCCCGATTCTCCTAGGAGCCAATCGGACGCCTGAGCATTTCGCCGAAATGCATCGCATGCTCGCTAGACTCGAAAGAACCGATGGCCTGAAACTCGATCAGTTGCTCCTTGAGACCGAAAGTCGGCTTCCAAAACTCCTTTCGCTCATCGTGATCGCCCAGCAAGTCGATGAAGCTGGACTGATGGCCTTGGAGATGATGAAACGCCGAGGGCACTCCTTGACCATACTGCTCAATTGCCACCAAGAGGAGTACTTCGATCATGCGGCTCGCCTGATCGCCGCTCGATTGCCCGTGGTGCCTTTGCATGACGAAGAAACCCTGAGCGAATACCTCAAGGATCGATCCGCACGCTAGAGAATCCAAATGTCGTACGATCTCCCCTCGATTAAGGAGCCTAAACCTTTATGAAAGCAATCGCCTTACAATCCCAGCGTTTCCTGAGCCATCGCAAAGCCGTGCATTGCATCGCAGCCTTGGCAATCGCTATGGCCTCGGTCTGCCGCGCCGAGGACATCGGGATTCCCACGATCGATCTGGACCAACGCAGCGACCTTCAAGTCATTGTCGACCGACAGCCCAAGGAGTATCTCGGACACCCTACGACGCTGCTTCTCGAGGACGGTAAAACGATTCTGTGCGTCTACCCCAAAGGGCACGGCAAGGGCCCGATCCTCTACAAACGCAGCTCCGATGGCGGTTTGACTTGGTCGGACCACCTTCCGACCCCCAAGAGTTGGGAAACCTCTAAGGAAACGCCAACAATCCACCGAGTCTTGACAAAGGATGGCAAAAAGCGAATTCTTCTGTTTAGCGGACTCTATCCGGTTCGTCAATCGATCAGCGACGATGACGGAATGACTTGGACGGAACTTGAGCCTATCGGCAATTTCGGAGGTATCGTCACGATGGCATCGGTCGTTCCGGTCCTTTCAAAACCTGGGCATTACACAGCGCTTTTCCATGACGACGGAAGGTACTTCAATGCCAAACCCAATCCGGTGCGAGGCCGATTTACCCTCTATCAAACCACGACGAACGATGCAGGTGAACACTGGTCGGATCCGGCTCCGATCTACGCCTCGTCCAATGTTCATCTGTGCGAACCCGGCGCGGTTTTTTCGCCCGACCGAAAGCAAATCGCAGTGCTGCTCCGCGAGAATCGACGCAAAGCCAATTCGCATATCCTTCTGAGCAACGATGAAATGGCAAGCTGGAGCGAGCCTAAGCCGCTGCCCAATGCACTTACGGGCGATCGGCATACGGCCCAGTATCTTCCCGATGGTCGACTGTTCGTTTCGTTTCGGGATATCCCAAGCCAGGGCAATACCAGTCCGACGGCCAACAGTTGGGTCGCTTGGGTCGGTCATTACGAAGATCTCGTCAAAGGAAACTTAGGCGATTACCGGATCCTGCTCAAAAAGAACTACAAGAGTGGGGACTGCGGCTATCCAGGTGTGGAGGTTCTCCCTGATGGTACCATCGTGACGACCACCTACGGGCACTGGACCCAGGACCAGCCCCCCTACATCCTGACCGTGCGGCTACAAATTCCTGAGATTGAAACGCTCTTAAAGAATTAGCTTCTGCAACACGGCGGAGTCTTGCAGTGTAGAGCTATTGTCCCCAATAGCTCCCCCCGACGCGCCAGCGGCGATGTCTTCCCTGGCCGAGATCCCCTCAAGCTCCGATCGATTGGGGACAATCGATCTACCATGCGCTACCGGCGACGTCTTCCAGTGTAGAGCTATTGTCCCCAATAGCTCTACACGACGCGCTAGCGACGGCGTCTTTCGGTTTTTGGCTGTTTGACTCACTGGCCGAGATCCCCTCAAGCTCCGATCGATTGGGGACAATCGATCTACCATGCGTTACCGGCGGTGTCTTCCAGTGTAGAGCTATTGTCCCCAATAGCTCTACACGACGCGCTAGCGGCGGCGTCTTTGGTTTTTGGCTGTTTCACTCACTGGCCGCGGTGGCTTATGGCTCCGATCGATTGGGGACAATCGATCTACCATGCGCTACCGGCGGTGTCTTCCAGTGTAGAGCTATTGTCCCCAATAGCTCCCCCCGACGCGCATGCGGCGGCGTCTTTCGGTTTTCGGCTGTTTGAATCACTGGCCGAGATCCCTTCAGTCGCCGATCGATTGGGGACAATCGATCTACCAATCAAGCCGACTAGCACTAACCAAGCACTGGTAAGGAGATCTTTCCGAGCGGATCGGCTGCCGTGCGGGCAGTGATCGATCGAACCAAAGCGCGGCAGACATCCTCAAAAGGCTTAGCGATCCGCGGGTCTTTGAGGGCGTCGGCCAATCGCCCCTGGTCGGACTCGCTGCGCAAGGTCATTTGGATCGGAATCTCCCCCAAAAACGGGGCGGCGATTTCATCGGCCTTCTGCCGAGCGCCTCCTCGCCCAAAGATGTCGAAGGTTTTTCCTGTCTCTGGGTCGGTAAACCCACTCATGTTCTCGACCACCCCGAGAATCGGGATCTTGGTCTTCTCAAACATACTGATCGCTTTGCCAGCATCCAACAGAGCGACCTCCTGAGGGGTACACACGATGACCGCACCGGTCAGCGGAATCAACTGCGATAGCGTGATGGCCACGTCACCGGTCCCCGGCGGCATGTCGATGATCAGAAAATCCAGATCCCCCCAAGCCGTATCTCGGAGGAACTGGGTAATCGACCCGTTGAGCATTGGACCTCTCCAAGCGACCGCTTGGTCGCGCTCGATAAGAAACCCCATCGACATAACCGGCATGGTTCCTGATCGGATCGGCTGTATCTTGGAATCCGCGATCTGCGGGCGTCCTTCGAGTCCGAGCAGGTGTGGAACGCTAGGCCCATAGATGTCCGCATCCATCAATCCTACCTTGGCCCCTAAACTCTCGAGCGTCAGTGCGATGGCTGCTGCGAGCGTACTTTTGCCAACCCCCCCTTTGCCAGCCGCCACGGCGATAGCGACCTTGGCCGTCAACCCGATTTGCCCGAGTGGTTGGGCTGGGCGATCGAAGCGATCGAGCGCAATGTCGATCGACACGAGACCTGGGACTTGGCTGTGCAGATGGGACTTGAGTCGCTCGGCGACCTCGGGAGCAATCGCAGAGACCATCGACGTAAGGCACAGTTTGCACTTGGCGTGTCCGTTTGCCACGACCCAATCGGTGACTTGTCCGGTCTTGGACAGGGGCCTAGCCGTTTCGGGATCCTTGAACGAGTCCAAGGCCTTTTGCAATTGCTGATGAAGTTCGAGATCGGTCATAGAGCGCCGTGCCTTGATGGAGTGTGTCTGGTGCTAAAAAGTGAGTTTCAAAGCCGATAATCGTCGCTGGGTTTCGGCCATAAGTAAATCTTCGGCCGCTTCGTCGGCAGCTTCGTAAGTCACGGAGAATCGTAGATGACTACCGGCATCATCCCAGGGAACGATCACAATGGAGTGCTCGGTGATGAAGTACTGCGAGGCCTCCTCGGCGTTGCTGAATTTGGCACCACCTGATACGCCCGTGGGAGCTTGGACGTAGAGGAAATAGCTACCTCCAGGCACCTCGCAGGTGAACCCGCAGCGACGCAAAGTTGCGACGAGTTTCTCGAGCCGCCTTTGGTACTTCAACCGTATTCGATTGGGGATTTCAGGGTTATCCAAGGCGCTGACGGCTGCCCGTTGAATCGCTCCGAATTGCCCGCTGTCGCAGTTGTCTTTGACGTCCGAAAACGCTTGGACAATCTTTGCGTTGCCGCAGACCCACCCGATCCGCCAGCCGATCATGTCAAAGCCCTTGCTCATCGAGTGGACTTCGACCCCCACGTCCATGGCGCCGGGGACCTCGAGAAAGCTCAAGGGTTTTCCTTTGAAGGACAACAGAATATGCGCGGCGTCTTGGACCACGACGAAATGATATTTCTTGGCCAAGCCGACGATTTCGGAATAGAACTCTCGCGTAGCGACTTGGCCCGTCGGGCTGTTCGGATAGTTCAAGACCAGCAATTTGGTACGTTCCCAAATCTCTGGCGTCACGGATGAGAAGTCCGGATAGAAGTTGTTCTTGGCGAGCAATGGCAGTCGATGCACCGTTCCGCCGTAGTAGCGTGTATGGGTCCCGGCGACCGGGTAGCCCGGGACCGTCATCATCGTGATGTCCCCGGGATTGATGAAGCAAGCTGGCAGCATCGACAATGCGGTTTTACTGCCGATGCAGTGATTGATTTCCGAGTTGGGATCTAAGTCGACATGAAACTGCCGCTTCATGAATCGCGAGACGGCCTGCTTGAATTCCGCAGTACCGTTGTCCATGTAGCCACGGTTCTCGGTCCGGTTGGCTTGGACATGCAAAGCATCCCGTACCGATAGGTCGGCCATGGAATCGTTCTCGCCGATCCCGAAGTCCAACAATTGGCGGTCTGGATAGTCGGCAAGCGCCTTTCGCTTGGCTCGCTTGATCTTTTCAAACTTGTAGATCTCGTTGGCCTTACCGTATTGAGCGCCACCGATCCGCTCGGCGAAGAGTTGCTGGAAATAGGGGTCCGAGGCCGTCTGGTTGGGGGTTGTGCTCATTGGCGAATTCGTACAAGGATACAAAGTGGGAAGGGGAGGCGCACGCGAGGAATTTTTCTTCCCTCGGAAAGCACCCATTGTAGATAAACTGCGGTTTCCATCTATCGCAAACAACTCCCCTGGAAATCGAATCACGCGGGTCGAAATCCACTGCGGTTGCTCGAAGACCTTTTACTTGGCTGTTTCCACCAGCCGTTCGACCAACCGGGCTGGGTATTCGGAGTATCGCTCAGGTAGGGTGCTGTTCCAGGATTTGGCTTTGGCATCGAAGGCTTCCTTGATCGGCGCGGCTAACTGACTCGAAATACCCAGGTCGCAAAGGGCATTCAAGGCGAGCATGGTGGCTCCCCAAGGGGTCTCTTCCCGGAGAGCGATTTCTATAAGTATCTCCATCGAGCTGTCTTGCACCTGTTTGGAAGTCCCTTGCCGAGCCAACGACTCGGCCACCACGGCTCGGACCACCAAGCTCGGGTCATTAAGCAGTCCTTGTGCCAAATCCATGACTCTCGGCTCCAGTCCATTTGCCTTGCTCCCTCGCAGGGCGATGGCCCCCCAGTAGCGTTCCAGGACGTGAGAACTTTGAAGCATCGTCAGGAGTACTGCTGGGTCAGACTGAGCTTGTCCGGATCTCCATGCAGCGCGGATCGCAAGTTCGGTGTCGGCCAGATCCTGGTTGAGTATCCAATCTTCCGGAAGCGATCCGGTATCTCCAAGTTCAATCATTTTCGATTGGAGCGAATCGGCCAATTCCTGCCGAACACTTGCCAGAGTTGGCTCAGTGGCAAGATTCGCAACCTGATGGGGATCATTCTGAAGGTCGTAGAGTTCCTCGATCGCTTTGGGATCCCAAAAAACTCGCTGTACTGAGTTCAATAATCCTTGATCATACTTTTCTTTCCAGACCCGGGTCGTGGGGGTCTGGAACATGTAATTCAGATAGGAGCCTTGGGGCCGGTCTGGCATGAAATTCCGGATGTACAGATAGCGATCATTGCGAATAGCTCGGGAGCTATCGATCCGTTCGTCCATACGATCACGGAAGCCGAATAAATGGTCGTTGCGCAAGTCTTCGGGAGCGAAGAAGGACCGGCCGTGCAATCCTTGAGGCAACGGGATTTGGCATAGGTCCAAGACGGTAGGGAGCAAGTCGACGAACGCCACGAGCCGATCGCTTGAGGTCCCGGGTTGGTAGATCGACTCGAAGCGGCCAGCAAAAGCCTTCGGCACATGGACAATCATCGGCACATGAAGCCCAGATTGGTACAACCAACGCTTGCCTCGCGGGAGTCCACATCCATGGTCCCCGAAAAAAAACACGATGGTCGAGTCCTCTAAGCCCGCATCTTTTAAATCCTGGAGTTGCTTACCCACCCACGCATCCATTTCGGTGATTCGGTCGTAGTACTGCGCCCAATCCAAACGGACTTGTTCGTCATCGGGCTGATAAGGAGGTACGGGTGCGAGTTTTGGGTCGTGCTTGGGCGAATAAGGCCGTTTGCGGATCTGGCCTTCGTGGGTAAGCGTGCTGTTGAATACCGAGAAAAACGGTTGACCGGATTGCCGATTTTTCCAATGCGCTTTGTTGCTCGAATCGTTCCACATCCGAGATGGTTTGGGAAAATTGTAGTCTTCCTTGCTGTTGTTCGAGCAATAGTAGCCAGCCTTGCTTAGGATCTCTGGAAGGGTTTGAGCACCTTGGGGGAGCCGCACCGAGGACCGCATGTGCTGTGCCCCGTAGGAGGTCGGGTAGAGGCCTGAGATGAGCGTCGTGCGGGCCGGCGCGCAGACCGGTGCATTCGACCAGCATCGAGTGAATCTCAGTGACGATTGAGCAAAGGCATCGAGGTTGGGAGTCGTCGCGTAAGGATCGTTGTAGCAACCGAGTTGCGGGCCGGTGTCCTCGCAGGTAATCCAAAGGACATTGGGACGCTCGGGAGTCTGGGCCACAAGCCGCACCGAAAGAACTTCGAGAAGAACGAAAAGTGCGAGCAGTCCAGCGAGGATTTTCCCTCTTCGAAGTGTGACCCGATGCGGATTGAGCCAGCCGAGCATTGGTTTTCCTGGCACTTGCATGGCAAAGCTCCTAGGGCTGGATCTTGCAGTTAATCCTCGAGTGCGATTCGCAGCATTCTTCGAAGCGGTTCGGCAGCGCCCCAGAGCAATTGATCGCCGACGGTAAAGGCTGAGAGATAACATCCTTCGTGGAGCGGATCGAGTTCGAGTTTGCGCAATCGGCCCACAGGGCAGATCAGGGTTCCGGAAACTGCGGCGGGACTGAGTTCTCGTAGGGTCTTTTCTTTTTCGTTCGGGACCACTTTGGACCAGGGGTTCGCAGAATCGATGATTTCGCAAAGTTCATCGAGGGGTACGTTTTTGCTCAGGCGAATCGTCAGAGCTTGGCTATGGCAGCGCATGGCTCCGATCCGGACGCAGATTCCGTCGACTGGGATTTGTGTTTGGCGATTTCCGAGGATCTTATTGGTTTCGGCTTGGCCTTTCCACTCCTCGCGGCTCTGGCCGTTGCCGAGATCTTTATCGATCCAGGGGATGAGCCCTCCAGCCAGCGGGACACCGAAGTTTTCCGTAGGGAACTCGGTGCTTCGCATCGTCTGGGTCACCAGATGGTCGATCTGGAGGATTGCCGAGCTTGGGTTGGCGGCAAGTTCAGCGACTGGGTTTGCAAGCCGTTGCATTTGGACGAGCAGTTCTTTCATGTTCGCCGCGCCAGCCCCCGAGGCTGCTTGGTAGGTCATGCTCGTCATCCATTGAACGAGCCCTTCGCGAAACAGTCCGTGAAGGGCCATGAGCATCAAGGACACCGTGCAATTGCCCCCTGCGAAGGTTCTGATTTTGCGTTGGATCCCCTCGCGGATGACGTTTTCATTGACCGGGTCGAGGATGATGATCGTGTCTTCTCGCATTCGCAGTGAGGAAGCCGCATCGATCCAATAGCCGTTCCAGCCCTGACTGCGAAGTTTCTCGTAGACGGCCGTGGTGTAATCGCCACCTTGGGCCGTGAGGATCGCATCCATCTGTGCGAGCCTATGGAGATCATGGGCATCTTGGAGAACCCCAGCAGACGCCGTTCCAGGTAGGCTAGGCGAAGGCCCGCCTGGGTTGGAGGTTGAAAAGAAGATCGGTTCGAACAGATCGAAGTCCCGTTCGCATTGCATTCGGTCCATGAGGACCGAACCGACCATTCCACGCCAGCCTACGATTCCTACTTTTTTCACGACAACCTACCCGGATCGCTTTCTTGTCCGCTTAACGATTCCTTCATGGAAACTGCACAGTCAAACTGCCTAGTTAGTCAAACTGCCTAGTTAGTCAAGCCGCTTTAACAGTCGAGCTGCGTTAGAGGTAACGATTGAAGACGTTTTCGAGAAACTCTTGGCGTCCGCTTTCGTTCTTGTCTGCTTCACCCTTTTGGCAGATGTACTGATCGAGGGACTCGAAGGTGGCTTTACCGGATTCGATTTCTTTGCCGATCCCAGAGTCCCAGCTTCGGTATCGGTTTTTGACGAAGTCCGAGAGGACCCCATCTTTGCGAATATCGGCGGCGATTCGCAGGCCTCTTGCAAAGGCGTCCATACCGCCGACATGGGCGTGGAACAAGTCGATGGGTTCGAAGCTTTCGCGCCGCACTTTGGCGTCGAAGTTCACGCCACCGGTGGTGAATCCACCGTACTTGAGGATCATGAGCATGCACTGTGCTGTAAGGTAAAAATCCGTCGGAAATTGATCGGTGTCCCAACCCAGGAGCAGGTCGCCGGTGTTCGCATCGATTGAACCGAGCATCCCTTGCATCCCTGCGTAGTCCAATTCGTGCATCATCGTGTGACCGGCCAGGGTCGCGTGGTTGGTCTCAAGATTGAGCTTGAAGTAGGGGGCCAAGTCGTAGGCGCGGAGGAAGTTGCAGCAGGCGGCCGCATCGCTGTCGTACTGGTGCTTGGTCGGCTCTTTAGGCTTCGGTTCGATGAGAAACTGTCCTTTGAAGCCGATTTTCTTGGCGTAGTCGACGGCAAGGTGCATGAAGTGGCCTAGGTGATCGACTTCCCGTTTCATATCGGTGTTCAGAAGTGTCATGTAGCCTTCGCGACCACCCCAAAACACATAGTTCTCCCCGCCGAGCTCTTTGGTGACTTCCATCGCGGTTTTGACCTGGGAGGCCGCATACGCGAACACATCGGCATTGCAGGTCGTCGAAGCGCCATGCATGAAGCGAGGGTTGCTAAACATGTTCGCCGTCCCCCAGAGAAGCTTGATGCCGCTTTTCTGCTGATGGGCCTTGAGCGACTCGGCGATCCTTTGGAGATTCTTGTGCGACTCGCGAATGTTCTTGCCCTCAGGAGCGACGTCCCGATCGTGGAAGGCATAGTATGGGACCTGGAGTTTCTCGAAAATTTCGAAGGCGACTTCGACCCGTTTGAGTGCATTGTCGATCGAATCGGACCCATCATCCCATGGTCGCTCGGCAGTCGCCGGACCGAAAGGGTCCGCACCGCCCCCGCGCATCGTGTGCCAATAGACAATGCTGAAACGCATGTGATCGCGCATCGAGCGTCCTTCGATCATCTCGTCGGGGTTGTAGAACCGGAACGCCAACGGGTTCCTTGACTCGGGGCCCTCGTATTGGATCTTCTGAATTTCCGGAAAAAACTGCATGATCGGTTCAGTGGGGTTGATCGTTAAACTGGAGTCGAGTCGTCGCGTCGAGGCTGTGCTGGCCCGAGCAACTGCTCGCTGGAACACGTAAGAATCTAGAGTTTATCGTTGGTGTTCGGCGGTGGGAGTCCATTTAATGGAAAAAACCCCCATTGGAGCCTGATCTGAGCCTTTTGGGTTTCCCCGGCGATGGGTCGAAGTGGGTGGATCAGCAAAATCCTTTAGGTTGTACGGTGGGTGCAAGCATCCTAAAAATAAACGAAAATGGTGGACTTTCCTCTATCCTTGGCACTTGCAACAGGGAATTCTAGTACACTTGTTGCCTAGCTCCGAGGCTCCGCGTGGGACCTCTGGATGGGTTCTTGAGAATTCGCAGTATGACGCAGATCACCGCCGACAAAGTTTTCGACTTGATCGAAAAGAGCAAGCTCGTCGATCCAGAGGCTTTCGCTGCGCGAAAAGAATCCCTTATCACCTCGGCCGATGCGGCGATCCTCGAAGACCCCGTTGCCGTTTGCAAATCCTTCGAAGATGCCGGTCTCTTGACCCGCTGGCAATCGGAGAAAATCCTCCAAGGCAAATACAAAGGGTTCTTCCTGGGGAAGCACAAGCTACTGGGCCATATCGGTACCGGTGGTATGAGCAGTGTTTACCTCGGCGAGCATCTGGTACTGAAACATCGCCGGGCCGTCAAAGTCTTGCCCAAGTCCAAACTCGGTAACTCGTCTTATCTCGAACGCTTCCAGCGAGAAGCCAAAGCGATCGCGTCGTTAAACCATCCGAACATCGTTCGAGCCTACGACATCGATCATGAAAAAGACACCCATTACATCGTCATGGAGTACATCGAAGGGGTCGATCTGCAGATCCTGGTCAAAAAACATGGCCCACTCCCCTATGCAATCGTCGCCGATTACATCGCCCAAGCCGCCCATGGACTTCAACACGCCCATGAACAAGGCTTGATCCATCGCGATGTAAAACCCGCGAACTTCCTGATCAACACCGAAGGTGTCATCAAGGTACTCGACCTGGGGCTCGCTCTATATCAGGACCAAAGCGACGCGTCGCTGACGATGGAGTACAACGACAAAGTCCTCGGTACTGCCGATTACCTTGCACCCGAACAAGCCATCAACAGCCACACCGTCGACAACCGCGCCGATATCTACGGGTTAGGTTGCACAATGTACTTCCTGCTCACCGGGCACCCCCCATTCCCCGATGGAAGTATCCCAAGCCGCATCGTAAAACATCAAAACTCCATGCCCGAGGATATCCGCAAGGATCGACCCGATTGCCCAGGGGAACTCGATGGAATCTGCGTCAAGATGATGCAGAAAGACCCCAAGTTCCGTTACCAAGACTGCAACCAAGTCGCCGCCGCCCTGGAGACTTGGCTCCGAAAATACAAAGCTGAAAATCCCGATGTCGCGACCAAGCCCCCCCGTGGCATGACCCTCGATGACCTGCTCGAAGGAGCCAAATCCAAAGATATTTACAGCTCGGAAACCGTCAACAACCAACTCGATGACACCAACATCGAAACGAATCGCAAATCCGCGCTGGCAGGCCAAGTCCTCTCGAGCTCCGATAGCGGTGTCCTGCGTGCGATCGTCAAAAGCGAGGCCTCCTCAGTCGATAGCCGTATCGACCTGATCCACGATTCGAGCCAACCGAACCAAACCAAATCCAAATCCCAAGCCATCCAACAGGCGTCTGGCAAATCCCACCCGAGTTCCTCGGATCCTTCTCCCCTGACCCGACCCATCGAGCGGAAAACCACCGATGGCAAAGCGTCACCAAAACCCGCAACCAGTCCAACGGCCAAAACCACCGGATCGCAAACGAAACTTCCAAGCCCTCCCAAAAAACAGCCACAAGCCCAGGATGCCCAAGAGGATAGCGACCAAGGCTCCGAAGGTTTATCTCGGTGGGTTTGGGCCACCATCCTTCTTGTTGCATTGCTAGCCCTCGGCGGATTCATCGCCGCTTTGGTGCTTCTGAAGCCTTAAGCTCACGAGACATGCGAACCGGCGTTCTGAAAATCGGCGGAGCCTCTGTCTTCTCAAGCCCGACCGCATCGGATCCCTTGCACCAATTCCTCCTTGGAATCCGGAAAGACAACTTGCGCCGATGGTTCGTTATCGTCGGAGGTGGCGATACCGTCGAATCGATGCGGACTCTCCATCGACATCACCCACAGCTCGATTCCCAACGCATGCATTGGCGATGTGTCGATCTACTGCGAGCCACACCCAAGAATTCGCACAAGCAATCCTCGATCCGAATCCGAGATGCTACTTGGTCCAAGTATCCACCTATTACCACTCAGAGACATTAAACTGGATACCGGCCCCATTGCGGCCTCTAGAAAACTGGGACACCACTTCCGATACCCTCGCATGGCTCCTTGCGCTTCGGCTCGGTGCAGATGAATTGCACCTTCTGAAAAAACCCGATTGCTCGTCGATCCATACGCTCGAACAAGCAGCCCGCAGAGGGCTTGTCGATCCCCAAATCGAAACCCTTGCAAAAAACCGTCCCGCAGATTGGCACCTTGATACCTATCTGGTTTATCATACGAACGTATGGAACCAAAAACTCCTTGCTCCTCCCCCTGCTTTGCCCTCAGGAAAATCATGAATACCACTCGTCCAACGCGACACCCATTACGCAACCGGCCCCTAATCGCCCGCCTGTTGGCCGGCTCGCTGGGACTTGCCTCCTTGCTCAACCTCGCCTTTGCCCCTCTGACGCTCCGAGCCCAAGAGAACCAACCCCACCCGGCAATCAAGTCCTCAGGCTTTATCTACGAAACGGCTCCGTTTCCAAGTTGCCATGCGTCAACCATCGAGGATACACCCTCTGGGATCGTCGCTGCGTGGTTCGGTGGGACTCATGAAAAACATCCCGATGTAGGTATCTGGGTCTCCTGCTTGAAAGACGGGAAATGGACCGAACCGATCGAAGCCGCCAACGGCAAGGGTGCAGGCCCCAATGGAACCCAACTGCCAACCTGGAATCCTGTGCTGTTCCAACCGAAGAAAAATCGCGATGGAAAACCAGCGCCCCTGGTACTGCTCTACAAGCTCGGACCGACTCCCGAAACATGGTGGGGCATGGAGACCCTAAGCTACGACGGAGGGAAAACCTGGACCAAGCCGGTTCCTTTGCCCAAGGGAATTCTCGGTCCGATCAAAAACAAACTTATCGAGCTTGAAAATGGCGATTGGCTCTGCCCATCGAGCACCGAGACCGAAGAGGAACCGAGCAAATGGCAAGTCCACTTCGAGAGACGTAGCTATGCAGATAATTCTTGGAGCAGGACACCTTCGCTCAACGATGGAGTCGAGATCCAAGCCATCCAGCCGACGTTGCTCAAAATCACGCCGGGAAATCCGGGCAATGCAGGTGGCCAAAGCAAATGGAAGGCCATCGGCCGGAGCCGCCAAAACAAGATTTTTGAAACCACCTCCGACGATGATGGATTGACCTGGAAACCGCTGAGTCTCGGGAACCTTCCCAACAACAATTCCGGTCTCGATGCATTGACGCTACAAGATCGACGGCACCTGGTCGTCTACAACCACATCGGCGGCACACCTGGTCAATGGGGAGGCAAACGGACCCCCTTGAACGTCGCGCTCTCGGCAGACTCCGTCTCCTGGACCCCATCGGTCGTCCTCGAAAACACACCCGGGGAATTCAGCTACCCGGCCGTTATCCAATCGAGCGATGGTCTGGTCCACATCACCTACACGTGGAACCGCAAAAAAATCAAACATGTGGTTCTGGATCCAACTAAGCTGTAGGCAAGATCCTCATAACGCGCGAGACAAGCTTTGAAAATCCTGGTAACCGCCTTTGAACCCTACGACCAGTGGAGCGAAAATTCCAGTTGGGAAGCCCTCTCGGAAATGCTCAAACTCTACGGCTTGCCCGAAGGACTCACCACTCGCCGCTATCCGGTCGATCTGCAACGCCTCGAAGCCCGTTTGTATAAAGACCTCGAAGCGGGCTACGATGCAGTCTTGCACCTGGGGCAATCCCCAGGGGCATCTTCGATCCATCTTGAAACGATCGCCGTGAACATCGCCGGAGTGACCTACAACTCGGGTCGGCTCTGGGGACCCTTGATCCCAGGGGCTCCTACAGCCTACCAAAGCAGCCTACCCTTAAACCAAATACGCGACGAACTCCTGAGCGAAAAAATCCCGGCCTCGATCACCTACCACGCCGGAACTTACTTGTGCAACGCGATTTTCTACCTGAGCCATCACTGGCACGCCCAGCAAGGACGCGCCTGCAAAATCGGTTTCGCCCATTTCCCCCTGATCACCGAACAAGTCGTCGAAAAGGGCCGCGAGATGCCCTCGCTAACCAAGCTGGAATTGGCCAAGGCAATCGCTAGGATGATCGGCACGGTTCGCAACCAAAGCCTCGATCCTAAAGACTCGCTGATCGCTTAATCCCACAATCCCACAATCGGCACGATACATGCTAATGCGGGCCATGCCACGCTGTTGACTGCTGTAGGAACTAGCCCAATTCTGAACTAGCCCATTTCGCCCCCCCAAAAAAACCACGATGGAAAAACCTACCACCGAAGATCTCACCGCAAGCAATCTCACTGCAAGCGATCACAGTGGCGATCCCGCGATCGAAGAGCTCTTTCGTCGATTCCAATCCGGCCAATTTTCGGCTCTGGAATTCGGACAAAAGGTACTCGCTGTGTCGATCCCTTCAGAGGGAAATCTAACCCCGGACCTCGATCGCTTGAAACGAACCGGATACCCCGAAGTCGTTTTTGGGCAAGGCAAATCGACCGAAGCGATCCGACGAGTCACCGAGCGGCTCCTTGAAACCACCGACGAAATCCTCATTACACGCATCGTGCCCGAACAAGTCCGGGTGCTCGCCGATGTGTTCCCATCGACCCGCTGGAACCATCTTGCCAAAACGCTCCGAGTCTCCTGCTCGCAGGTCCCTCTAGACCCCGACTCCGTACAAAGCGCTCGGCGCGTTGGAGTCGTCACGGCAGGAACGACCGACGAATCCGTCGCCCTCGAGGCCCGAGAAACACTGGCTTGGATGGGTGTGGCCTCAGAGTTGATCCAAGACGTCGGGGTCGCAGGACCGTATCGACTCCTTTCCCGAGTCCCAGATCTGCGCCGCTGCGCGGCTTTGATCTGCGTGGCCGGGATGGAGGCAGCACTACCTAGCGCCTTGGCCGGACACGTCGGATGCCCCGTCATCGCGGTCCCTACGAGCGTCGGATACGGAGCAAATCTTGGCGGCCTGGCCGCTTTGCTAAGCATGCTCAATAGCTGTGCTGCAAACGTCACCGTCGTCAACATCGACGCAGGCTTCAAAGGAGGCTATGTCGCAGGTCTGATCGCCAACATCGATCGCGATCCAAATTCTCAGCGATAAACTCCGGCCTGTAGCCGACTGGCCGGTCTATCCCTTCGAATCGACCGCAACGGGCTTTTGGGTCATCGGAACTCCCGCGATCCGCGGAGCGCTGCTCATGACAACCAAACCCATGGCCGTCAGGACCATGAGCATCACAACATACTCGACCGGTCCGGGTCCTGCGTCGCTTTTGAATATTCGATCAAGCATTTGCTTTATCCCAACGTTGGATGGTTGAAAACTGCCCTCCAGGGCGACTGGCTCTGTGACGGCGTAAAAACCTTCAGTGCCGCTTGCCAAACCTCCATGCTTTAGTCCTATCGACACCCCCAAGTGCCAATTCCGCGTTTATTTTTCCACTTCCACCCAAACGCTCCGGCCTGCATAATCCGACTTGTTGACGGACCAAATCGAATGGTGAACAATGCTCGAAGGATGCGGGCAGTAAAAACACCAAACCAACACCACGGATCACCTTTTCTAATCGCGAAAGCCGCCTATGTCGGACCTACGAACACAAGACCCAAGCGTTTGGCAAGTCATCGAAGACGAGGCCAGACGCCAAAAACAAGGGCTCGAGATGATCGCTAGCGAGAACTACACCAGTTTTCCAGTGATGCAAGCCGTCGGGAGTGTTCTGACCAACAAATATGCGGAAGGCTATCCGGGGAAACGATACTACGGCGGATGTGAACACGTCGATGTCGTCGAGACGATCGCCATCGACAGGGCCAAAGAGCTTTTCGGGGCCGAACACGCCAACGTACAACCGCACTCGGGCTCTCAGGCCAACATGGCCGTCTACCTCTCCCAACTCCAACCCGGCGACGTCGTCCTCGGACTGGATCTTGCCCAAGGGGGTCACTTGACGCACGGGATGTCGCTGAACATCAGTGGCAAGCTCTACAAGTTCTACTCCTACGGGGTCGATCCGAAAAACCATCGCATCGACTTCGATCAAGTCGCAGCGTTGGCCAAGGAACACAAGCCCAAGATGATCATCGCCGGGGCGAGCGCCTATCCCCGCGAAATCCACCACCAAAAGTTTGCCGAAATCGCCAAAGAGTTCGGCGCGAAACTCATGGTCGACATGGCGCACTACGCAGGTCTGGTGGCAGCAGGTATCCACAATTCGCCAGTCCCTCATGCCGATTTTGTGACCACCACGACCCACAAGACCCTTCGTGGACCACGCAGCGGATTGATCCTATGCAAAGCCGAATATGCAAAAGCCATCAACAGCGCTGTGTTTCCTGGAACTCAGGGTGGGCCATTGATGCACGTCGTAGCCGGCAAAGCCGTCTGCTTCGGAGAGGCGCTAGATCCCTCCTTTAAGCAGTACGGTCGCCAAGTCGTCGCCAACAGTCAAGCTTTGGCCGAGGTCCTCCTCTCGCACGGCCTGCGACTCATCAGCGGAGGGACCGACAACCACTTGGTTCTCGTCGACGTCACCGTCTTTGGTATCGGCGGCAAAATCGCCGAAAAAACCCTCGAGCATTGCGGTATCACTGTCAACATGAACATGATCCCCTTCGATACCCGCAAGCCGATGGATCCAAGCGGTGTTCGGATCGGCAGCCCAGCGCTGACGACCCGCGGAATGGGGGTCGACGAATTCAAAAAAATCGGCCATTGGATCGCCACCGCGCTCCACTCGCACGACAACCCCGATGCACTTGCAAGGATCCATGCCGAGGTCCAATCCATGGCCACCTCGTTTCCCGTTCCGGCCGAGCACTCCGCCAGCGGAGCCGAACCGACGGCCTGTGCATCCTAAGCCTCCTCTGAAAACCACAAGCCCATGCCAACCCCCCGCATCCTCATCGCCGACGACAATTCCGCGAACCGCGAACTGCTCGAAGCTCTTTTGGCCAAAGTCGATTGCGATACGCAAATCGCCGTCGATGGCCAAGACACGCTCGATAAGGTCAAGAGTTTTCAACCCGACTTGATCTTGCTCGATGTCATGATGCCCAAAAAGAACGGTTTCGAAGTCTGCCGCGCACTCAAGAGCGATCCTGCCACGTCGCGAATTATGATCCTCATGGTCACCGCCCTGAGCGAACTTGGGGATGTCGAACGGGCGGTCGAAGCCGGCACCGACGACTTTCTTTCCAAACCGGTCAATTCTCTGGAATTCCAGAAACGAGTTCGCAACATGCTCAAACTCAAAGGGACCGAGGATGAACTCGAACGACTGCGAGCCTACATCCGGGAGATGGAAGAGAAAACTTGAAATGCAAAGTCAGTCCGACCCGAGATACGCGCTGAAGTTGCTCAAGCGCCTAGAACGCATGGTCGAACTCGAACACGTTCATACCGAGATCGCTGGAACCTCGTACCCCTGGGCTCGCGTCGTCAATCCAGACCAACTGCTCGAACAGACGCTCCGCAACGACCAACCCGAATCCGCATCGATCGATCCGTTTTGGGCCGCTACCTGGAGAGCTGCCCAAGGACTCGATCGCTTCCTCGGAACGCTCCGATTGCCGACTGGGTCACGCATCTTGGAACTCGGCGGCGGCAGCGGTCGCGCTGGAATCTCAGCAGCCCTCCGAGGTGCGAGCGTCTGCATCACCGACGCTTCGAGGATGGCACTGATCATGTGCCGCTTTAACGCTCGGTTCGTTTCGGATCGAGTGACGGTCCGCAAACTCGACTGGGCAAACCTCGCAGGCTTCGATGAACGTTTCCCCATCGTTCTAGGCTCCGACATCGTTTACAACCCATCGCTCTATCCGATCCTGGAACCTTGCATGCGACAAGTCTTGGAACCCAACGGCGTGGTCTTGCTCAGCGAACCCCAAAGACATACCGGCGACCGCTTCGAAACCTGGATAAGGCAGGCTGGCTGGCAATGCGATTCGTGCTTGATCGACCTCAAGGATGGTCAGAGAGAAATTCGCATCTTTCAATGCACATTGAAGGCGTTCGCATCATGAAATCCAATTCGAATAGACTTCGAATCCTCCTTGTTCGAAACCTTCGAGTTCGCCGCCGTCGAGTTCTACCGGACGGCCAGAGACGGCCCGAGCCAGTTCTCTGAAGGCCCTGAAATTGCTCGAAGCTAGCCGATTCGATGATGCATGGGAAGAATGCCAAAAGGTCTTGTTCAACGCGCCCAACGACGCCCGAGCCCTGTACGTCTCGGCCGAGGTCCTGATCCATCGCAAGAAGATCGACCAAGCCTTGGCAATGGTCGATCGAATCGCCATCGGCGATCCGGAGTATGGGCTACTTGCGCATCGTTCGGCCATGAATTGGTGCTACGATCGATCGAGGGTGGTTGCAGCCGAGGACCGCGCCTTGAAACTCCTCGAGCGAAAACCCGATGACTACGAAACCAACAGGTTTCTAGCCGCCCTGCTGGATCTTCAGGGACGACGTTTCGAATCCTCGTTGATCATGCAAAAACTGGTTCGATTCAGCCCCCTAGACATGACCAACCTCGTGCTTGCGATCGACACGGTCAAACCCGTCGCTGGAGACGAAATGAGTCTCAAAAAGCTCGAGCAAAATCCCACGGAGATCCGACTCAAAAGCTCCTTGGCCTTCGGCGCGTTGTACGAAAAAAAACCCGAATTAGCGCAAACGCTCTTCGGCGAAATCTTGCAAGTCGATCGATCGGTCCCAGCACTTTGGATCGGACTTGGGCTCTCGCTGATCGACCAAGAAAAATGGAGTGAATTGAGCGATTGGTTCCAACAAGCTCCCAAAACAGGTATGGAACCGTTCCCGGACTACTGGCGTGCCATGGGGCTTTGGTTCCTCCACCAAAACAAGCATCAGGACGCTGCAAAGTGCTTTACCAAGAGCCTTGAACTCGATCCGATGAACCATCTTGCCGCCGGGCACCTAGCTCAGACACTTGCCATTCTCGGCGATACCTCCGGCGCGGCGATCGCCGAGCGCGCCTTCCAAGAAACCCAGCTTGCCAATCGGAATCTCAATTACTGCCGCGATGGCAATCGACGCTCCGAATGGATGCTTCAAATCGCCGATACCCTAGAGAGCCGTGGCAGGGTCCTCGAAGCGACCCTATGGCGGGAATTCAACGAACGATCCATCAATCCAAACTCGACCCAAATCAAAGAATTAGAGTCCCTCCGAAGCCGCCTGAGTCAATCCGGACCCGCATTGCTCCAAACCCGACTCGAGCGACCCTCGGAGTCTTACCCTGAAATCGATTGGAAATCATTGAGCCTTTCGCTCAACTCTGCCAATAGCCCTACCAACAGCTCGTCCGAGTCGCTTGGAAAGTCCGGGAGGGTCCAAGCCAAGCTTGGATGGACCGATGTGGCAAAAGAGCTCCATGCGGACATCCTCTATCGAAACGGTGACGATCCAAAAACGCTCGGCATGCAGACCTACCAAAGCAACGGTGCCGGTGCCGGAGTCATCGATTACGATCGCGACGGATGGCCCGATTTGTTCGTCTTGCAAGGTGGCTCGGACCCGAGAGTCCCTGCATCGAATGATCCAAATGTCCTCTTGCGAAACTTCGCTGGATCCGATTTTCGAAATGTAACCAATGCCGCAAGGCTCGATCAACGCGGGTACGGCCAAGGCGTTGCCGTCGGCGATTGGGACCAAGATGGATTGGCAGACCTGTTTGTTTTGAACTTTGGACAAAATCAACTTCTGCGAAACCAAGGGGATGGGACCTTTGAAGCCATCGCGATCGAGTTGATGAAAAGGGATATCGCCAACCACCCGGTCTGGAGTGTCAGCGGCGCGATTGCCGATATCAACGGCGATGGATTGCCCGATCTGGTCGAGGTCAACTACGCCTCGGGCATCGACGTCATTACCCACCTTTGCATCTCCAAAGAAAAAGTACCTCAGGTTTGCCGTCCGACGGAGTTTCCAGCCTCCGAGGACTTCATTTACTTGAGCGATGGCCAAGGTGGCTTCAGTTTAGCCAATCAAGATTGGAACCTGCCGATGCAAGACGGACGAGGGCTCGGACTCATCGTCGGTAACCTGGATCGAAAGCACGGCAACGATATCTACATCGCCAACGACATGTCCGCAAACAATCTGTACCTTAGCGCCCAGGACCCCAAACGCCCTGGTAGGTTTTTGGTGGCAGACGAAGCCGTACGCAGGGGATGTGCGGTCGATAACCAAGGCAAGCCGCAGGCGAGCATGGGAGTCGGGTGCGCAGACATCGATCGCAACGGTACGCTCGATCTATTCATGACGAATTTCATCGATGAATACAACGCGCTCTACCTACAGAACGCGACGGGTTTTTTTTCCGATGCCTCGCGGCGTTACCGACTGATCGACCCCAAAAAGAAAACGCTTGGTTTTGGTGCTCAATGCCTGGACCTCGATTGCGATGGTTGGCAGGACCTCATGGTCGTCAACGGTCACGTCGATGATTATCGGGCCAAGGGCCAACCCTACACGATGCGTCCTGAGGTTTTCCTGCAGCGCGATGCGGTTTTCGCCCAACAGCCTAACGAATCTCTTGGGGAGTTTTTCACCAAGGAGTACCTATCGCGAAGCTTGGGGTTGTGGGACTTCAATTGCGATGGGCTTGTCGATTGCTACATAACGCACTTGGACCATCCGATGTCGATCCTGAAAAACCAGACCATCACCGATGGAGCTTGGTTCTCGATCGAGCTGACCGGAACGCAATCGGAACGCGATGCGATAGGAGCGATGGTTACGGTCCGCGTCGGCCAGGAAACTTGGGTGCATCAGCGATTGGCAGGAAACGGATTCGAGTGCTCGAATGAGGACTTCATCCACCTGGGACTCGGAGTCGCCTCGAACATCGACTCCTTGGAGATCGCATGGCCAAGCGGTCTAATTTCCCGATGGGAGAATATCGCCGTCAACAGCCGATACCGAGCCGTCGAAGGCCAGACGGAACTTGCTGAGGTAAAACTCCGATAAAATCCGAGTAGCACGGGACTCAAACATCCTTGGGCCAAATTGGCTAAGCGGGTACTTGCTCTGCAGGAGCTTTCTTGGGCTTAGAAGCTCGGATCGGGGCCGCTTCGAGGACCCGCATCTCCATCGGCATGAGGACCTCATGGGCGGGGACCAATTCGAGATGAGAGCATCGCTCAAGTTCGAATCGCCGGGGATTCTCCCTGCACAAACATAATGCCAAGAGGGACCGCGAGTCGGTCATCTTGATCGGACTGACGACCCGCTCGGTCAACTCGCCACTTTTGCTGCGGTATCGCAACCGAACCGCATAATCGTCTGGACAGACCATCGCTTGTTGCAAAATCGTATACTCGCTGCTTCCCATGATCATTCCTCGTTTTTCCAATGGTTGAACTTGCTCTACCCATGGAATATCGCCTGGGGGTGTGACACGTCTGGTCACGGGGCTTGGACGAAATCGTCCCAAACTGGAAAAAATGCAAAAAAACGTTAGTATCTCGGGAACGAATTCCCTTTTCCCTGTCCCCCAAGAAGGCCTCTGATGCTTCGACTCTCCCGGTTCTCGTTCGGTGTTGGCGATCGCTTTGCCCACCAAGCTTCCTCGCAGTTGCGGGCTTTTGAGAAGATTCTAGCCCAAGGAATCGAGGTGGTGCCGGTCTGGAATAAATCGAACCGCGAACACTCCTTCATCGGATCCGAACCTTCGAGCGTTCGAGCCGCAGCCGAGCATGCTGTTCGGGAATCGGGTTGGTCCCTTCCCTGGCACACCGATGCGGACCATATCCGCCTCGAAACCGTCGATCGCTTCCTGGGCAGTTCGGACTTCTTTACGATCGATGTGGCCGACTCGATCGGCAAACAAGCCCCGTCGGACGACGTCCATCGTTTTCTCAAGCACCATCCGGAACTCTTCGGTACGCTTCACATCAAGGGAATCGGAGAATCGATTTTTCTCTCCGGCGATGCGCTCGAAGAGATCGCTTCGAAGTACCTGATGGCGGTCCAAGAGGCCGGTCGAATCTTCCGCTACATCGAGCACAAACTCGGTTCAGGGAACTTCATCGCCGAGGTCTCGATGGATGAGACCGACCTTCCACAAACCCCTCAAGAGCTCTTGGTGATCCTGGTCGCCTTGGCCGACGAAAGGGTCGCCCTGCAGACGATCGCCCCGAAGTTTACCGGCCGCTTCAACAAAGGGGTCGACTATGTCGGAGACCTCGATCGGTTCGCCAAAGAGTTCCATGATGACCTATGCGTCCTTGCCCATGGAGTCGCACGCTACGGCCTACCGAGCAACCTCAAACTCAGCGTCCATAGCGGGAGCGACAAATTTTCGATCTATCCGATTATCCGCCAAGCCTTGGCCAAAAGCGGAGCAGGCTTGCATATCAAAACGGCCGGAACGACTTGGCTCGAAGAACTCATCGGACTATCCGAATCGGGTGACGAGGGGGTCGCATTCGTTCGAGAGATCTACGCATTGGCCTTGGAACAAATCGGCGCACTGACGGAACCCTACGCCAGCGTGATCGATATCCGTATGTCGGAACTTCCCGATGCGACAGAAGTGGCATCTTGGGACGGCCCGCGCTGGGCAAACACCTTGCGACATATCCCCTCGCATCCGCAGTACAATTCCAACGTCCGGCAGTTGCTCCATGTCTCGTTCAAACTCGCTGCCAAAAAAGGAACACGCTACACCGATCTTCTTAAAAAACACTCGGATGTCATCGGTCAAAATGTCTTCGACAACCTCTACACTCGACACATGAAACCTCTATTTCTCGGATGAACAATAGAATTCGATTCTCGCTCGTAGGCCTGATGTTCCAGGCATTAACGGCCCTCTGGGCATCGGCTCAATCCCCGGGCCTGGTTCAGCTCCCCTACAACCACCCGGGACTCGTCGTCGATCTCGGAGTCGGTCTGTGGGCTTGGCCGATCCCCTGCGACGCCGATTCCGATGGCGACTACGACTTGATCGTCTCGTGTCCCGACAAACCCTCAAATGGCGTTTGGTTCTTTGAAAATCGACAGGACAATCCCGCAACGGCCCCAACGACTCCCTCCGAGCTTCCGGTTTTTCAGCCACCGGTACGACTCAGCAGCACCGTACACTATGTCATGCCTAGTTACACGCCCCAGGGCATGCGGGTCCTGAGCCCAGGAAAGGAATACCTTCAATTCACCAAAACAGGGACTAAGGATTCGATCGAACTGAGTGTCCCTGCGAACTTTTACAAGCCGCAAGGAACCCAAACCAAAGGACCGAAAATTCGCCACAACCAATGGCGCTATGTCGATTTCGATTTCGACGGGACACTCGATCTAGTGGTCGGAGTTGAGGATTGGAGTTTCTACGGATGGGATGATGCCTGGGATCCCCAAGGCCGATGGGTAGCAGGTCCCTTACGCGGTTTCGTCTATTTCCTAAGAGGATTGCAAGACGGCCAATTTGCCGAACCGATCGCTTTGAAAAACGCCTCAGGCACTCCGCTCGAAACCTTCGGTTGCCCCTCTCCGAACGTCTTGGACTGGGACCAGGACGGCGATCTGGACCTGCTCTGCGGTGAATTCCTCGACGGGTTCACTTATTTCCAAAACGTCGGCACTCGCGAAAACCCCATCTACAAAGACGCGGTCCGGGTCCAAAGCTCCAACGGCCAACCCCTTCGGATGGATCTTCAAATGATCGTCCCGGTGGCCTTCGATTGGGACCGCGACCAATTCCACGACTTGATCGTCGGCGACGAAGACGGACGCGTTGCCTTGATCAGAAACACCGGCAAACGTTCGGCCGATCAAACTCCGATTTTCGAGGAACCAAGGTACTTTCAGCAGCTCGCCGATACGCTCAAGTGCGGGGCGCTTGCCACCCCCGTGGGCGTCGACTGGGATGACGATGGAGACGAAGATATCCTCTCGGGGAACACCGCCGGAACTATCGAGTTCTTCGAAAACCTCAGCGGACCTGGAGTCGCACTCCCCAAATGGGACCGCCCCAAAAAACTTCTGGTCGACGGCACTGTTTTTCGTGTAATGGCCGGACCTAATGGTAGCATCCAAGGCCCGGCTGAGGCCAAGTGGGGTTATACCACCCTGAGCGTTGCCGATTGGGATCGCGACGGCCTCAAGGACATCGTGCTCAATAGCATTCTCGGGAAGGTTATCTGGCTCAAGAATATCGGTCAGCCGGGCGCGCCGGTGCTTGCCCCTCCTGAGCCGATCGAAGTCGATTGGCAGACTCCCCAACCCGAATTGGCCTGGGGATGGCTCAAGCCAAAAGCCAACGAGCTTTTGACCCAATGGAGGACCACTCCAGTCGTTTACGATTTCAACCAAGATGGCCTGATGGACTTGGCGATGCTCGACACCGAGGGCTATCTGGTGTACTTCGAACGGTTCTCTCATCAGGATGGATTGCGGCTCAAGCCCCCGCGCAAAGCGTTCCTCGATGCCCAAGGAAGCCCGTTGAGACTCAACTCCAGAACCGCCGGCGGTTCTGGCAGACGCAAGCTTGCCGTTTGCGATTGGAACGGCGATGGTCACTTCGATTGGCTGCTGAACTCCAAAAACGCCGATCTGATGACCCAAACCCCAAAACAGACCAGCGATAGTCCCCCGCACTGGGTTTTCCAAAACAGCGGATCCTTGGCCGATAAAAACATCGAAGGACACGACGTCTCTCCCACGACGATCGATTTGAATTCCGATGGCCTAAGGGATTTCTTAGGCGGAGCCGAGGACGGTCGCATGTACTATTTGCAACGTCAAGCCGCACCGAAGAGCGATGAAGCTCAGGAGCCGCCGCTTGTCGACGCGATCTATTACAACGGCAAAGTGGTCACCGTCAATTCGCGCTCTGAGATTGCCCAAGCTTTCGCGGTCCACAAGGACCGAATTGTGGCTGTCGGCGAGAATTCAGTCGTGCGAAAACTCGCCAATCGCGAAACGATTCAAAAGGACCTTGAAGGTCGCATGGTCCTGCCCGGACTGATCGATTCGCACGTGCATGCTCCCGATGCAGCTATCTTCGAGTGGGATCATCCCATCCCCGAAATGGAGACGATTGAGGATGTGCTAGCCTACATTCGATCGCGGGCCGAGGTGCTCGAGCCGGGCAAATGGATTTTCGTCAGTCAAGTTTTCGTGACGCGCCTAGTCGACCAGCGGTTTCCAACCCGAGTCGAGTTGGATCAAGTAGCTCCCGAGCACCCGGTCTTCTTTAGGACCGGACCCGATGGTGCCCTGAATTCCCTCGCGTTGAAACTCTGTGGTATCGATAAAGACTTTCAGATCGCCGACGGCCAGCCAGGGTACATCGAGCGAGATCCGACCAGCGACGAACCCAACGGGATCCTTCGCAGTTGCACCCGTTTGGTCCAATGGCAGGATCCGGGCACCAAACCCAATCAACAGCAGCGCAGCGAGCGACTGGAACTCCTTCTGCGCGATTACAACAGCGTCGGCTTGACGAGCATCTGCGATCGATTGGCCAGCGACGAGGGGATAAGCCTCTACGAATCGTTGCTCGCGCGCGATGCGCTCAGTTGCCGCGTTTTTCTCTCGTATTCGGTCAACGCCCAAGCGTCGATGGAGGAGATCGAAAAGACGATCCTCAAGGCCGCTTCGCATCCTAGGCACAGTTACGACAATCGTTTGTGGCTCCGCGGAGTGAAGATCTTTCTAGACGGTGGAATGCTTACCGGCAGCGCCTACATGCGCGAGCCCTGGGGTCTGAGTTCCGTCTACTCGATCCGTGACCCGAACTACAAAGGCTTGCTCTACGTCGAGCCTAGCAAGCTTTATCGCATGGCCAAGCTCGCTTTGGAAAACGATCTACAATTCACGGCGCACTCTGTCGGCGATGGTGCGGTGCATGCCCTGATCGACGCTTACGAGCGGATCTCGGATAAGGACTTTCAGGTCCGTGACAAGCGGCCTTGCATCACCCACTGCAACTTCATGAGCGCCGAAGCCATCGAGCGGATGTCCAAAGTGGGAATTGTGGCCGACTTGCAACCAGCTTGGTTGCTGCTCGATGGCAAGACGCTGTTGAAACAGTTCGGTCAGGAGCGTACCGCCTACTTCCAACCCTACCGTAGCTTGAACGAATCGGGAGTGGTCGTCGGTGGCGGTTCGGACCATATGCAAAAAATAGGGTCGCTCCGGAGCGTTAACCCCTACAATCCGTTCCTTGGAATGAGCAGCGCCGTGGCGAGAATGCCCCGAGGAATGGATAGCCCACTGCATGCCGAACAAGCTATCTCACGGCAAGAAGCCATCCGCCTGTACACCTGGAACAATGCGTATCTGACCTTCGAGGAAACCCAAAAAGGTTCCATCGAAACAGGGAAGCTTGCCGACTTCATCGTGATCGATCGGGATCTGATCGAGTGCCCAGTCGATCAGATCGCGTCGACGAAGGTATTGGAAACCTATGTCGGAGGGAAACAGGTCTACCGAGCGAAATGATGGACGAGCAAACTTCAATCCGAGCCAAGAGACAGCACCTGCGATGAGAACTTTTGAAAAACGAAACGATCCGCCACTCGATAGAGCGTCGAGTCTCACCCAGCAGCACGCTTACCGACGTTGGCCGCAGATCGTAGGGATCGAAACGCTAGTGCCTCATGACATCATGCCCGGACTCCTTGCGCTGCGTTTGCACGTCCGGGATGCCAGCGGAACCTCATGGATCGGGCATGGCGAGACCTACTATATTCCAACGTCGGTTGCCGCAGTGATTCATGATTTTTTTGCTCCGAGGCTTCTAGGTGCCGACGCGTTGGCCATCGAGAGCCATTGGCGATTTCTGTATGAACGGATGATCGCCTTCGCTGGCACGGGAGCCGAACTGCGAGCCCTATCGGCAGTCGACCTAGCCTTGTGGGATCTCTCGGGCCAGATCCATCAGGAACCGGTCTGGCGGTTGCTCGGTGGGCCGGTCCGCGACTCGGTCCCTGTCTACAACAGCAGCGGTGGACCGAGCTACGGCAGAAGCAATCAGCAGTTGCCGGCATCATCCGGATGGCCCGGACACGGGGATCCCGGCAAGCCCGGGCCGCTCGAGGACAACTGGGCCAGCATGAACCGACCAGAGGAATTGGCTCAGGAACTGATCGAACTCGGCTACCGAGGCATGAAGCTCTGGTCGTTCGATGCGGTGTATCGTCGGCAGGGTGGCCAATTGCTTACTCCGAAGGACATCGACGAAGGACTTGCGCCCTTTCGAGCGATTCGCGACAAGGTCGGAGACAAGATCGACCTGATGCTCGACGGGCACGGCTTTTTTTCTTTGGCAGCAGCCCGACAGATCGCTCGAGCGATGCAAGAGGTCAAACCCTTGTGGCTCGAAGACATCCTGCGGCCCGACTGCGTCGAGACGATGGCCGAGTTTCGAAAGAGCATCGATATCCCTGTCGCCGTGAGCGAAATGCTCGTGACGATCGATGGCTACCGAAGGGTCTTGGAAGCCGGAGCGGCCGACATGATCATGATCGATCCGACCTGGGTCGGGGGGATCTCCGGAACCCGTCGAATTGCCGAGCTGGCACAAGCCTACAACGTTCCGACCTTGATGCACGATTGCACCGGGCCGATGACTCTCTTGTCCGGCTTGCATATCGCCGGCTCGAACAGCGGAGTGGCTTACCAAGAGACCGTCCGTGCGCATCTTGCAACGCTTTATCCGCAGTTGATCGATGTCGAGGTGTGCGTCGAACAAGGCCACTTGAGCTTGCCAGAGAGACCTGGCCTGGGGGCTCGGTGGAACGAGGACCTCTTCGATCCGAACCATCCGGGATATAGGATCACCGAGATTCACAGATAAGCCAGTGCATCGACCAACTGGGAGTCGGTGCAATCATTCGCGAGCCGATCGTGTGGCCGAGGAATTGGAACAAAGGGCGATGCCTACTCCTTGGAGACGCCTCACAGCCACGAAAGTCCCTATCCCGTTTTTTAACCACGGAACACACCGAACACACGGAAATAAATCCTCCCGCGGTTATGTTATCTTTCCGTGTGTTCGGTGTGTTCCGTGGTTCCCTGATCTTTGCCGACAAGAGCGAATATGTGGTCGCCGCACCGCAGTGGAACCACTTCCTGTCGTTACCTCGCATCGACGTTCCAGTGCACGATAGAATTCCAACTCGAATTGGTCGCCAAGACCTGTTGATATCTTCTCAAACCAAAAGATGCCTCGCAAAAGATCCCTTTGCGTATCTGCGGTAAGTCGTGCGATCATTTCCCACGTGCAACCCGCATGCGATCTTTGAATTCTTCCTCCGTCCTGATTGTAACGGGTATCACTTGGCTGGGCAAATACAGTAATTTGGGGTTGAGTCGCTATCCCGTTTTTCAACCACAGAACACATCGAACACACGGAGGGCCAAGTGTCTTCGTATTCAACTAGTTTTTTAATCTGCCATACGTGTCTTGTGCTGCCTCTAGTTCGATGGCTGGGTGGAAAGTACGATCTTGCATTGGTTGCTCAAAGGACTTGGCCAACACGAAGTAGATTGCCGTCTTCGTCAACGATAGCGAACTCCCTCATGCCCCAGGGTTTGTTCTCAATGGCGTCCATACGAGGAATACCTCGCCTGGGCAGACCGGCTTCCAAGAAGGCCTTGTACAACGACTCGACGTCGGCGACTCTCAAGTAACAGCCCGCCCAGGATTCTGCTGGCACCAGTGCGGCATGCAGAACGAAGTGAAGCTCTAGATCGCCCCGGGTGAGGATTGCATAAGCATCCCCTTCACCAAGAATTTCGCCTTCGAACCCAAGCCTCGCGAAAAACGCCAAGGTGCTAGGTAGGGACCTACTTGGAAGGATTGGAATGGCCAGATCGTTGGACTTCATTGGCGGTGAGTGTCCCGTTGAATATCAATCGTGCAGAACCGTACCAATTGGTGATTTCTACATAAACCGGAAAAATTCCGCTTGGAGTTTCTCCGACCGAACGGAGAAGGTCAAGTTTGAGTCAGGCGAAAAACGACTCGCATTTTAGTGCGAGACTCGAAATGCAAGCGCCGCACGACGCCATGCACCGAGCCAGCATGGGCGCACCAGACGGCCAACAAAGCAATTGGCCAGAAATGCGAAAAACCTTGGGCAACCTTTGGTTTCGCAGCACGGGCATCAAAAGCTAGCAAAGAGGACAGGGGTCGAACTTTTCGATGTTTTCCCTTCGTTTTTGAGGAGTTCGAGAGGTACTCAGACAAGATTCCGCGAGACCGAAATTCGGTTCAGTTGACGATCAAGCAACGATTATCGGAGCGATGGCGATGAACCAATTTCGGGATGGTTTTGTACGCCCCAGTGGTCCCTGGTCGGCTAAATTGATAACCCGGTCGGCCAAATTCCTCTGTATCGCAGAAAAATATTCCACAATTCGTTGTGGATCGTGCTGGATCTCATCCGACATCGCGTGCCGAACACGACGGATTTCATCCAAAATGGGTGGTGTCATAAATCCCAATCCTCTCCCAGTAATTCCATCGGGGTAACCAGTTCCGGAACAAACAATCCAAGCATACCATTGACTCGTCGTATGTGCCCGAATTTTCTCGCATTAGCAAGATGTTGACAATTCCAGGTCACCAAAAAGTCACACCGATGATACGAAGCTAGTGCCAAATGGAGGGCATCTCCGAAAGGATCTTTTGGCATTATTTTGTGCTTGTCATAGGCGGCAACGATCTCAGCGACAGCGGTGTCGATTCTCAACAACTCAAGGTTTGCAAGCAACATTAGCGCCGAATCGCGTCCGGGAAAGTCTCCACTTTCTAATTCGGCGATTACCGCGGCGCTTGTTACCACGCGGTCTGTATGGATCACCGCATCAAACCACCTTCGCGTCCATTCCTTTCTGGCAACCATCTCAGGTTCAGTTCGTACCTCATGGTAGAAACTAGGAATTGTCGTCTCCACGTAATAGATTGCCATGGTACCGGTCCCTCACTCAACCGCATGCCAGCTTGTTCTAGCGTTTCCAAAAACCTCTACCAGTCAAAATCCATTTTATCCAAAAAACATGCTTCGATGTGTTGAAATAGGCTCATAACTAATTTGAAATAGCCATTGTGGCCGAGAAAGTCATGTTGAGAACAATCATCGATTGGGATGAGAATCGGATGAGCATCCCAGAGCCGAAGGTCGAGCATCACGAAGGTCGTGGCGTTCGCAGTTGCCCGATCTTTCCTGAGCTTCGACCTATCCTCGACGAAGCGTTCGAGATATTCGGCGACAAGAGCGAATACGTGGTCGCGGCTCCACTGTACCGTGCGGCCGCCAACACGGCGATGGGTTGGAAGTACTCGCCTCGCATCGCTCAGCAGAGTTACCTGCTCGTGACCGAAGATGATTTTGCGAAAGCGCCCGGCGTGGCGAAGGTGGTGGTGTCGCCTCCTGCGTTTTGCCCCAAACGCAGCATCCTGGCGGGCTTGGTCAAGTTCCTCGCCGTTGGCTGCGGGTTAAACGAAATTGCGCCTTCGGCGGACTCAAGTGGCACGTAGCCAACTGTCGCCAGACGGTGGAGGCGTTACTCGCGCCGCTGTCCACCGCTTGGCAGCCGATGGCTACGATTCGGGCCTTCCCGCCGATTCTTTTCGTCCGCAATCCCCCGGCCAACCGTCCAAACCATCGTGAAAACCGTTATAATCCGGAAGAGTGGCAACATTTTCTCCAACCCCTCTAAATGATGGAATCCTATCCTCCTGGACTTGCGAGAGACTGTACGAAGGATCCATAATAAACCAAACCCCTTTGCTGGGGTCCCCGCCATCGGCCCCCGGGCTGATCCCCTCCCTTCCCCAAACCCTTCAACACGGAATCGTGCCATGCTAAACTTTTTTGGCGGTTCGCATCGGATGTGCAGTGGGCTTTCGCGACGCAGCTTTCTGTCGGCTGGATCCCTATGCTTTGGGCTTGGCGGGTTTTCCCTCGCCGACTTGCTCCGTGCCGAAGAGCAATCCGGTAAAAAGAGCACGCACAAGGGTCTGATCAACATTTTCCTCGGTGGCGGTCCCCCTCACCAAGACATGTGGGAAATCAAAACGGAGGCTCCCTCGGAAATCCGAGGCGAATTCAGTCCAATCGCAACGAACGTTCCTGGTATCCAAATCTGCGAGGTCTTCCCGCAACTCGCTCAGAGGATGGATAAGTCCGTGGTGATTCGATCCGTTGTCGGTTGCAAAGACCGACACGAATCCCATCAGTGCATGAGCGGTTGGTTCCCCGACGATCTCAAAGCGCTCGGCGGCAGACCCTCGATCGGCTCGGCGGTGACCAAACTCCAAGGATCGGTCGACCCTGCTGTCCCGCCGTTTGTCGGGCTCGCTTCGAAAACCCAGCATGGTCCCTGGTCGAATTCCGGAGAGGCCGGTTTCTTGGGGGCCGCTTACTCGGCCTTCAAACCCGACGGACCTGGGATGGAAAACATGAAACTCCAATCCATCGGCCTCGATCGGCTCAAGGATCGACGCCGTTTGCTCACCAGTCTCGATACAATGCGCCGCGATATCGATAACTCCGGTGTCATGGCCGGAATGGACGCATTCGAACAACGGGCCCTGGATGTACTGACCAGCAGCAAACTCCTAGACGCCTTGGATCTGAGCAAAGAGGATCCGAAATTGGTCGAACGCTACGGTGACGGAAAACCTTACAAATACCAATACGACGGTGCACCGACGTGCAACGACCACCTCCTGATCGCTCGACGCTTGATCGAAGCGGGGGTTCGCGTCGTGAGCCTTAGCTATGGACGATGGGATTCGCACGGCGCGAATTTCGACCTCGTCCGAGACCACGGCGGCAAACTCGATCAATGCCTAAGCGCCCTGATGGACGACCTGACAGCACGTGGCATGCTCGACGACGTGACCATCATCGTCTGGGGCGAATTCGGTCGGACCCCCAAGATCAACAACGGTGCAGGCCGCGATCACTGGGCCCAAGTCAGCAGCGCATGGATGGCTGGCGGAGGGATGAGAGTCGGGCAGGCGATCGGCGCGACGAATCGGCTCGGTGAATACGCCAAGGAAAGACCGGTTCATATGCAAGAGATCATCTCGACGCTCTACCATAACTTGGGCATCAACACCGCGACGAACACCATCGTCGACCCGACAGGACGACCCCAATTTTTGGTCGACCACGAACCTATCCGCGAACTGATCTAGGGGCTACCGTGAAAGATAGCGTTTTGGGTTTTGGCTTTCGGTATTTTATAGCCCTGCTCTTCGGAACCATGGCCTTGTCGCCATCGGCATTCTCGCAGGAGCTTAAACCTCTGGTTTTCGATAACCCTGAGATCACCTTGGTCGGCGAGGATGCTCGGGCGCAACTGCTTGTTCATACCCCCGCGAGCACCGACGGGGCGGTCATCGACCTGACCCGAAACGTCCGGCTCGAGCCCTCGGCACCGAATTTGATCGCCATCGATGCGGCCGGACTGATCACCCCGTTGGCCACCGGTGCACTGAACCTGACGGCTCATGCCGAGGGGTATGCGCCGGCGATCATCCCCATCCGAGTCGAACTCTCGGGTGTGGAAGAACCCGTGAATTTCCCCAACCAAATCGTCCCGATCTTCACCAAGTTCGGTTGCAATGGGGGCGGATGCCATGGGAAAATCGCAGGGCAAAATGGATTTCGCCTATCGCTCTTGGGCTCCGAACCCGCCGAAGACTTCGAGCATCTGGTCCGCGAATCACGAGGCCGACGCTTATTCCCAGCCGCTCCCGACACGAGTCTGTTGCTGACCAAATCGATCGGCACGGTTCCTCACGGCGGTGGACAACGCATGGAACTCGATAGCCATGAATACCGCGTCCTTCGCCGCTGGATTTCCCAAGCCATGCCCTATGGCGACCCGAACGCACGCAAGATCACCTCGATCGTCGTGACCCCCTCGGCCCGTCAGATGGCCCGCAATACCCAACAGCAATTGAGCGTCCTTGCCAAGTTCAGCGATGGATCGAGCCAAGACGTCACGCGAACCGTCCAGTACGAATCGAACAACCTCGACATGGCAGATGTCAACGCCTCGGGCCTAGTAAGCGTCCGGGATCTCGGCGGCGAGGTATCGATCATGGCACGCTACCAAGGTCAGGTGACCGTTTTCCGCGCAAGTGTCCCGCTCGGTACTCTGACCCAGGCGCTCCCGATCGCTCAGGGTCCGATCGACGAAGCGGTCTTCGATAAGCTCAAAGCGCTCGGGATTCCCGCCTCGGGTCCCTGCGATGAAGCGACCTATTTGCGACGAGTCACCTTGGATATCGCAGGCCGTTTGCCAAGCGTCGAGGAGGTCGATGCCTACAGCGCTCTGGTCATCGCCGGCGGCGATTCCCCGGAAGCGATCCAGCTTCGTCGGATCGAGTTGGTCAATCGGCTCTTGGAATCGGCCGACTATGCGTCGAACTTTGCTTCGAAATGGTCTGCCATCCTTCGGAACAACCGATCCGGTGAGGACACTCGCTACGGTTCGTATGCCTTCCACGATTGGCTTCGACAGAGCTTCTTTGAAAACAAGCCGATCAGCGTTTTGGTCAGGGAACTTCTCACCGCGACCGGGGACGCCGAGTCCAATCCCGCCGTGATCTGGTATCGGCAGGTGAGCAACACCGAATCCCGGACCGAGGACATCGCCCAATTGTTCATGGGGCAACGACTCCAATGCGCCCGGTGCCATCACCACCCCTATGAAAAATGGGCCCAACAGGATTACTACCAAATGGCCGCCTTCTTCTCAACCCTCGACCGTCGCGAAGGGGCGTTGCCCAACGAACCCAAATTCGGCTCCAGAGTCGCCGCCGCAACGGCCAATCACCCCAAGACCGGCCAAGCTCTTGCGGCTACCGGATTGGATTCGGCCAAGGTGGAGTTGGCCAATTACGAAGATCCCCGAGGGGCGTTGGCCGAATGGATGACCGCCCCGAGCAATCCATTCTTCGCCAAATCGATCGCCAACCGCTACTGGAAGCACTTCCTGGGCAAAGGGCTCGTCGAACCCGAGGACGACATGCGGATCACCAATCCCCCATCGAATCCTCAGTTGCTCGATGCACTGGCCAAGCAACTCGTCGACTCCGGATACGATCTGAAATCCCTGATCCGTTCGATTTGCACCTCGACGACCTACCAACTCAGTTCCGTTGCCAACGAATGGAATATCAAGGACACGAATTGCTACTCGCGGTATTACCCCAAGCGTCTTTCGGCTGAGGTTCTGCTAGATTGCATCGACACGGTCACCGGGAGCATCTCGCAATTCGATGGGTTGCCCGTCGGAACCCGGGCGATCGAACTGCCCGATACGTCTTTTGCTTCGTATTTCCTGACCGTTTTCGGGCGTCCTGATTCCTCGACCGCCTGCGAATGCGAGCGGACAAATTCCTCAACGCTGGCTCAAAGTTTGCATCTGCTCAACTCGAAAGAAATGCAAGGCAAACTATCCTCAGACGCAAGCCGCGCGGCAAAATGGGCAAGTACCGCGATCGCCGATGCGGCATTGAGCCCTGTGGAGAATATTCGCAAGACCGCTCCTGAGCGAATCCGCGAATTGTACCTCCGCAGTCTGGGCCGAGCACCGAGCGAGTCCGAACAAGCCATTGCGCTTGAGTACCTGATGCAACGTGCGGATCGACTCAAGGAGGCCTACGAGGATCTCGTCTGGGGCATCGTCAATAGCAAAGAATTTCTGTTCAATCACTAAGCCGACTGATTCCATGAGCTCGTTTCGTTCGATCAGATCGGCAATCGCATTGCTGCTCGTAGGCTTGCTCTGCGAGATAACGCGTGGTGAAGTCCCCATCCTGGCGATCGATGCGGTCTATCCGCCTGTCCTTTCGACGGCCCATCCAAACCCTTTGAAGATCTCGGCAGGAAGATTCACTCAGGACATCGATGCCTTGGTCTTTTCCGACCCGCGCATCAGCGCCGTCCTGGAACCGGCTCCCAATTTGGCTCTCGACGATGTCCCACAGAAAAACTTCGGGAGCTTTACCGTCACGGTCGATCCGGCGACCCCACCGGGCTTCTACGAAGTCTGGGCTTCTGGTCGTTACGGAATTTCCAATCCTCGCACCATCGCCGTCGTCCCTACACCCGTCGAACAGCTACCGGGAAATATCGATCCAAAAAATCCCATCGAAGTCAAACCGGGGATATGCTACGTCGGGACGACCAAGCGCAGCGATACGGTGATCGTAAAGACGAAAAAGACAGACCATTGGCCAAAGTGCTTGATCGCAGCGCAGGTCCTCGATGCGGCCACCTTGCCCACGCTTACAGTGACCGATGGCAAGCAAACCGTGCTGAGCCAGTTGCGAGCCCAGGGCAAACGACCGATCCTCTTCGAAACGCCGACGGTCCTACCTCGCCAACCGGTCGACGAGATCTACTTGAAGATCTACGACTTCCTCTACCGTGGGGCCGAGACCGCGTCGTTTGCACTGGTGATCGACCCTCCTGAGAACCATCCCCTTTTGACCACGGCGGCTTGGAAGCCACCCTTCAGCGTCTTTGAGGAATCGCTCGCCAGTTGGCCGACGGTCGATCCGGGAACGATACCCGCAAATGGTCTTTTTCCAGCCCCAGCTTGGCAAACCACGATCGAATTGACGTCGCAAAATCCCAAGGCTCAGATCGAGTTTCCTGTGGCAGAAGGGCAGGCTTATGAGTGCGAGGTTTTTTCGGCTTCGCAAGGTCAACTGTCCGATATACGCATCGTGGCCGATCGCATCGCTCCAGCGCCGACGCCCGAGCAGTTGATTGAAATACAAGCTGCGATGGATGCCCCGTCAGGCACCGCGTTGGACCCAGCCTTGGAGCAACGCGTGAAAGACTATCGACCTCGAATCCAAACGGCAGGACGCGAGGTGATCGCGATCGCCGAAGATGGGCCAGGAGCCGGTACGCGTGCCGTGCGATTGAGCTCGGCGGATCCCATCGCGACGATCCCGGCTGGACCGGTCACGAAAAACGTGCGGCTCTCGATCACCGATCTGCAGATGACTCCCTCGGGAAAATGGCCGACGCGATTGACCCTTCGGGTCGGACCGGCCATTCCCCGTTTCCACGCCGTCGGGCATTGGGTTCCCGATACCAACAACGCCGTCCAAGCCAAGACGACCGGAGTCTCACTGAGCAAAGGGGGCCAATGCGCCATGCAAGTCAGCGTACGGCGCGCGGGTGGATTTGCCGGGCCCATCCGAGTCACCTGCGAAAACTTGCCCCCGGGTGTATCCGTGGTCCCGGCGATCATCGCTCCAGGCCAAACCGAGACACAATTGATTTTTTATGCCGAAGAAAATGCAACGTCATGGGTCGGTACCATCCAACCGGTTGCCAAAGGGACTTCGACGGATCCGAACAATGCTCCCCAAGAGATTTCCGTTCCCATTCGAGCCGGGACCATCGCGCTGAGCGCCTCGGGGGACCGCGGATTGCCTCAATCGCGTCTATCGAGCCAATGGCAATTGAAAGTGATCGAACAAGAAGTTGCACCGATTCAGATCCGAGCCGGGGATGGGCCCGATTGGGTTTTGGAAATTCCTTTGGGCGGAAGTGGGAAGTTGCCGATCAAGGCAGTGCGAAGGGCCGGTGGCGATCAGAAAGGGGTCATGCGACCTCAGAACCTGCCCGCAAAAGTAGCGTTTGGCGAATTTGAGCTTCCACCCAATGCCGCCGAAGCAACTCCGGAGATCAAGGTTGCAGCCGATGCGGCTCCAGGTGAATACACCGTCTGGTTCCAAACCGAGATCATCCTCAAGCAATCCTTGCACCCAGAATCCCATGCTCGACTCGTCGCGTATCGCGACCGGATTCAGGCCAAGCTTGCCGATCCGAATTGGGCCGGCGATCGGCCTATGGCCGAGAAGATCATCGCCGAGACCAACCCGAAGATCGATGCACTAGCCAAGGAAATCGCACCACGGGATTTTCCGACATTCCTGTCCTGCGCTCCGTTTAAGCTACGGATCGTCCCGGCACCAGAAGCCCCTAAATAATCAACCGACGAAGTCCTTTTAAAAGCCGCGAGGCCTTTGGATGTTCCTTACCATGCGACCCACCCAACTCTTCTCGATCGCGACGTTGCTCTCATGCACCCTGGGATTGTGCAACCCTGTGGCACACTCCCAAGCACCTGCGGAGGTCAAAGACTATGCGAACCATATCCTACCGATCCTCAGAACCAATTGCTTGGCGTGCCATAATACGCAGAAAGCCGAAGGGGGCTTGAACCTCGAGTCCTACGACAAGCTTTCCAAGGGGGGCGATAGCGGAGCTACGTTTATCGCAGGCAAGGGGAGCGAAAGCGAACTGGTGCGCCGTGTCCTGGCCACCGACGAGTCGGCCATGCCACCGGAGAAGAATGCCGTCGGTGCCAAGCGACTCAGTCCCGAAGAAGTCCAATTGCTACAGGCCTGGGTCGATGCCGGGGCTCCAGCAGGGGTGCTCAAACCTGCCAACGCCGCGCAGTGGAAACAAGTTCCCGATTCGGTGCGGCCGATGTATGCCATGACGGCGAGCCCAGATGGGCAATGGGTAGCTACGGGACGAAGCAACCAAACGTTGGTCTATCGCTGGCCGTCGCTCGATGGTGCCGCCGATGTCGCTTACTTGGTCGATCCCGCGTCCCAATCCCAGCTCAAAACCACCTTGCCTGTCGCTCATTTGGACATGGTCCAATCGATCGCGATCAGTCCCGATACGACCCGACTGGCGACCGGCGGATTCCGCGATGTGAAAATCTGGAAACGCAACACCGGAGTTTCCGAAGAGGGACTAGGTGGGCTGCTCAAAGGAGCCCATGCGGTATCGATAGCAAGCAACGGAATTGGGATCGCCAAGGCGACGCGGACCCCGACGCTAGAAATCGTCCGGGCCGATAAGTCCATCGTCTCGCACACGTTGGAATGCCCCAGCGTCGTCTCCTCGATGGCTTGGAGCAACGATGCGACTCGATTGTGGGTCGTCGGCGAGGATTCGGCGGTCTATCAATTCGCGATCGAAGCCAACGAAACTCCTACGGCGATTGCCGTCAAACCTTTGTTGATCTCCAAGGTCGAGCAGCCTCTGAAATCCTTGGTCAGCAACGATCCTCAGTCGTTCGTCGGAATCACCCCCGATAAGAAAACCCAGTGGTGGGGAATGACGGTCGCGACCGCCGAGGTTCCCGCGGCACTCCAGAAAGTAGATCGTCTGGGAGATGTCGCCGATGTCGTCGGATTGGCTCGCTACGAGGAAGCCGGCGTATCGAGAATCCTGGTCGCTTCCGGCGATGGGAACGTCAGAGTGGTCCAGGGAACCGATGGAGCTGTCTTGCGAACCATCGGGCACGGAGCGGCCATTCATCATGTCATTGCCGCCGGGGATTCGAGCAAGTTTGCCACCATCGGTGCAGATGGCTTGATCAAGACTTGGAAGTCTGCCGACGGAGCGATGCTCTGGGAGCAGAAAGTCGACTCGTTGGGTCAGAGCAGGATCGAGCAAGCGGAATTGGCGTTGGCTAGACACAAGTCCAGGGTCGATCGAGCGACAGCTAAAGTCCCCGAACTCGAGAAGGCCAAACAAGCCGAAACCGAAGCGCACGGGAAACTGCAAACATCGCGCACGCAGATCATGGAAGAACTGGGCAAGAAACAGGCGGAACTCGACGCTCAGACCAAGGCGGTCGCAGACAGCGAAGCGGCCATGCTCGCCGCGAAAGCAGCCGTCGAAGAGGCGATGAAGAAGATGGAGGCAGCAGGAAAAGATGTCGAGGCCAAGAAGCAAACGCAGCTTGCGGCGACCAAAGCAAAAACCGAAGTGGAAACCAAACTGACGACGATGGACAAGACGATCGCGACAGCAGCCCAAGCGATCGAGAAAGCCACCGCGATTTTGGCGCAGTTCCAAGCCACGCTCGAACAAGAAAAACAAAAGACCCCTCAAATGGAACAGGCATTGACCCAGGTGCAAGCCGGTGCGGTTCCTTTGCCTGTGGTCCGAGGTACGTTCACCGCGGACCATCGGAGCATTGTCACGGCACGCAATGACGGATCGGTCTCGATTCTCCGTGGAGACAAAGGTCTACAACAAACCGTCTTGGTCGGTGGCGCTGCGAATATCAACAGCCTGATCGCAACGGCCAACGGCTGGATCTGCGAAAACGTCGACGACGGCAGAGCCCTTGCCTGGGACTGGGGCAATCGATGGATTTTGGAACGCACGATCGGCGATATCAACGATTCCCCATTTAGCGATCGGGTCACGGCGATGGACTGGAGTCTCGATGGCCAACACTTGGTCGTCGGGAGCGGAGCACCGAGCCGCTTTGGTGAGTTGAAAATGATACGAATCGCAGATGGTGCAGTGGTCAAGGATTGGGGGCAAGTTCACAGCGATTCGATTTTGGTTGCCAAACTCTCACCCGATGGGTTGACGGTAGCCACCGGAGCGGCCGATAAGTTGCTGCGTCTCCATCGGGTCGATGTCGACGCACCCACGAGGACTTTCGAGGATGTCCTTGGTCTCGCATGGCATGACGATAGCCATTGGATTGCGAGCGCTTCGGCGGACAACACGATCAAGGTTTGGGATGTCGAGACAGGGTCGGCCACTCGAACCATTCCAGGCTTTGGAAAAGAAGTCACGGCGTTGTCCTTTGTGGGGCGGACCAACCAAGTGGTCTCGTCCTCGGCGGACAAACAAGTCCGGGTTCACGATGTGAGCAACGGTGGGCAGGTGCGAGCCATAGGCGGTCCTGCCGAAGCGGTTTACTGTTCGCTCGTCGCGGGCAAGGGTCAAGTCGTTGCCATGGCAGGGGGCCAAGACGGTGTGCTATGGATCTGGCAATTGGATAACGGCCAAGTCCTCCAGCAATTGAAATAGCCCCTCAACGGGGCGATACCCATACGTCCAAGATTACCGACGAAATCGCTTTGAAACACAGAGGCGGTAGAGGGCACGGAGCTTTGATGGATCCTCCCAGAGAAGCATCAGGATTCGGGCGGTATCCACAGAAATCGAGCCCATCGATATGCGCAAGAGCTTCGATGGGCCAGATGAGATCCTCGGTGGATACCAAGGGCATATGATGGCGGACTGTTATTCTGAGAATATGAGCGTGGTGCTTGCGCCTGGGTCGATTGGTTCCAAGCCCGGAGGGCTGGTACATCCTCTGCCGGGGTCGAAGGCCTCGTTGTTATACACAAGTCAGCGACTCATCAATTTGGATTTTGGTCCGAAACTTCGCCAACAAACGCTGATGTCGTACAGACGCTCCATGCCTCGCATTACGGTATCCGTGCTTGCCAAAGCTTTGGTGGTTCCGATGGCGGATCTTCATCGGTTACAAGTTTGTAAACAGGCTGCCATTCATCTTCGGTAAAGACTGCTTCACAGCTTACATCTGGAAGCTCGCGGCCAATCTTCGTGGTATAAAAAGTTCGCCAAGCAACAATCATCGAAACCGCAAGACAACGTTCAAATCGCTCGATCGTTTCAAAGCGACGCTTTTCGATCCGACTTCCCGACTTGAGCGTTCGAAAGAAGACCTCAATCATCCAACGGATGCAGTAGTACTGGATAACTAACTCTATCTCGGCCTCCGTCGAGATAGGTAGGTTCGTAAGTAACAACCAACTCACGGGAACGTCATCTTTGGGCGCATTCACTTCATGTGCGAGGATCGCATTGACTGTCGTAGGCCTCAATTTGCGATCACTGCGATAGGTCCCCCTGAGTGTAACTGTTGTTGCTCGTACTTCGACTTCACACTCGCGGGAGACGCGAGGCTGATTGCGAGCCCGTTTGTCACATGCGAGCTTTGGCTCGCGCCCACGAATGAAGAGCTGCTTGTTGTAAAGTACACAACTTTCAAGCAGTTGCTGATGAAGATGGCTGGGTGCATCCGAGTTATCGTCGACCAGGCTTCTATCGTAACAGCTGCGGATGATCCAACCAAAATTGTCCGGTGAATCCTTGTCGCATTCGATTACTTCAAAGATGTCCGCCTCGCTGTCGGCAACGCAAATAAACTGCGTCTTGGGTTGGTCTCCCGCAATCTCTTGAGCATGCTTGTGGGTATCAAGCCATCGCAATGACTCTTTTTCTTCAATAGGCAGCTTCTTACGATCATTGGCTTTGGAAGGACCGGGTTGGCGAGTCCATATTTCAGCGCAGAGAGTACCAAGTGGCGTTCCACCTGCCGTGAAAGCAACAAGCGGGTGAAGGAATTCACCAAACCGAGATTGGCCGTCCAGTGGCCCGGCTCCCTCAACCTGTTGCTTGGGTCGCGTCAGGTCCAACTCGGTTGTGTCCTGGGCGAGCACCACAACATCCTGCTCAGCGACACGCTTGTAGGTTGCATCAATGTGAGGCTGTAGAATGTTGACAAAGTCCAATGCATCATTGTCAAACAGCCGATAGGCGGCGGTGGTTTCGTTGTGTCCTCCATTGACAGCCGCAGGGATGCTTTTGCTTGGCATCGCAGCCATTGACGACAACAATCGCGTGAGTCCCTCGTTGCGTCTCTTATCGCCCAGATCCACCGTTTGCATCTCCCTCGCAGCCCATTCACCAAACATTGCACGCTCCTTCGCGATTTTGTCGTTCATAACATCCATGCCATGAACAACTTACACAATCGGAGCGGCGACCACATCATCACTTAAGATGTGTATAACAACGAGG
>JAJTFB010000012.1 GCA_021300015.1 Pirellula sp.
TATCATCGCTAAGACCCGTATCGCATCGCCGAACAAGAACCCTCAGAGAGCCGACCAAGAGCAGATCCTTCCGTGACCGATCCGCAAAAGTCCGATCCAATCCGCAAAATCCTTCTGGCAAGCTGCATCGTGGCAGGATTCTGCATCCTCTCAGGTGCCGCCTTGCGACAACTGGCTGTCCTCCTGCAATCCCCGATCGCCGCCGAACTCTCCAACGCGATCCTCTTTGCTCCTTGCTCCCTGGCAACCATCTGGATCGCCTGGAGAACCCAAGCGACCTGCAAACCCTCCTGGCTCGGTATGCCCCTTATCGCAATCGGACTGCTCCTGTGCTTTTTGGCCCGATACCAAATCGCGCTAGGCGCCAACGCAGGTGCAAACTCGATCTCAGGACCGGATGTCCCGGGCTACTGCTCGAGCCAATCGTTTTGGATCGCGATGCAAGCGGCCCATTGGCTGGTGTTCTTGGCCGCAGGGGCACTGGTCGCCAAGGTCCTGCAATGGAGCACTGGCATCGGTATTTGGTCGATCCGAAGCGTTTCGCCCGACACCGCGCCTGGTTCTTTGTCCTTGGCCAAACTCCTTGCTCTGACGCTTCTGTGTGCTGGACTCATCGCGGCTTATCAACGCTGGATCCTGGCCTGGCTACCGGATCTGATCGGTACCGAATCGAAGTTAACTTGGTACCAATTCTTTCCGGTGGGCTCAAGACCTTGGGTGGCCGGACTCCTCGGAGGCCTTCTCCTGCCGGTCCACTGGTTTGCAATCGCCTCGATCCTCCAACTGCTCGGGCGCAATCGCCACCGAAATATTCCGTTGTGCGTCGTGCTCCTGGGGGCTTGGTGCCTCGTGGCCGCATGCCTTCAAGCCGGATGCAGCAGTCTTTATTTCCACTCGATGAGTCCTTCGTGGATCCCCAAGGGGTTCTGGGCTAATTGGTCCGGGAATGGCTGGTCCGGGGCTAGATGGGTCGAGTACTCGATCGGTATTCCTTACAATATCCCACGCTACGGCCTGGGCTCCGGAGGCTCTGTTGGTGCGGAGCAAAAGCAATTTTGGTTTTACTGCGTTCGAGGTCTCGTTCAGACCTGCCTTGTGACCCTTGCGATCCTAGGGCTCAATCGCCTTGGACTGCGCGTAGGTTTCTACGGTGATACTTTCTACGGTGATCTCTAAGTGACAAACGAGTATCCGAAGGGCTGCATGGTGCCGTCCTCGAGACGCTCGAGGTACGAACCCATCTTGCGAAACTTCGAATAACGATTTTCGATCAACTCGTCGACTGGAAGTTTGCTCAACTGATCGATGGTCTTGGAGAGATAGCTTTTGAGTCGCGATGCCATTTGGTGATGGTCTCTATGCGCGCCGCCTAAAGGTTCTTCGATCACATCGTCGACGACTCCGAGTTTGGGTAGATGCTCGGAGGTAAACCGCAGCACATCGGCCGCCTTGGGCGCGTGCTGATGACTCTTCCACAGAATACCTGCGCAGCCTTCGGGGCTGATCACGGAATAATAAGCGTACTGGAGCATGGCGATTCGATCCCCGACGCCGATACCCAGCGCGCCGCCTGAGCCTCCTTCGCCGATGACGACGCAGACGATCGGGGTCTTGAGCTGACTCATCATGAACATGCTCTCGGCGATCACCTGAGCCTGGCCTCGTTCCTCGGCGCCGATGCCTGGGTAAGCGCCCGGGGTGTCGATGAAGGCGATGATGGGGAGGTTGTATTTTTCGGCCATCTTCATTTTGGCCATCGCTTTTCGGTATCCTTCGGGATGCGCGCATCCGAAATGGCAAGCGGCTCGCTCTTTGAAGGTCCGGCCTTTCTGGTGTCCGATGACCATGACTTTGCGGCGTCCAAGCTTGGCAAACCCGGTGAGCATGGCGCGATCATCCCCGTAGAATTTATCGCCATGAAGCTCGATGAATTCGTCGAAGGCTAGGTTCAGGTAGTCCTTGGTGTAAGGCCGATCCTTGTGCCGTGAAACTTGGACAACCTCCCATGGCGAGAGCTTGGCGTAGATTTCTCGGGTCGATTCGGTCCATCGACGCCGCAATTGCTTGGCCTCTTCTTGCTGGTCCTCGCTGGGCTGGGTCATCGCATCGAGCTCGCGCAATCGAGCTTCGATATCGAGGATGGGCTGTTCGAATTCAAATCCTTTTGGTGCGGTGGTCATTATTTCCTTTAGGGGTCTGTATTGCGATTTGGGTTGCGATCCTCGACAGGTGCTTAGCTAGCCGGTTCGATTCGGCCGCCACCTTGGTAGTCGTCGAAGGGGTTGGTCGTCGGGATGCGCGGCGGCTTTTTGAAAATCGGTGTGGTTCGGACCATTTTCAGAACGTCCCACATGTTCTGTGGACGATCTTCAGGTTTTTTGGCAAGCATTTTTCGGACGATGCTATTGAATTCCAAGGATACGTTTTCGTTGTTGACCAGCAGCGATGGGATCGAAGCCGAAACGTGCTTATTGAGAAGTTCGTTCGGGGTATTGGCCGTGTAAGGGGCTTTGCCGCTGATGAGTTCGAAGATCATGCAGCCCATCGAGTAGATGTCGCTTCGAGGATCGAGGTGATCTCCCTTGATCTGTTCGGGCGACATGTAGGAACGGGTGCCTTCGATTTTGTTTTTCCCTCCAAAAAGCTTCCCAAAACCGGTCTTGATCTTCTTGGCGATCGTAAAGTCGATGAGTTTGACTTCCCAGTTGCGGCTGAGCAAAAGATTGTCGGGCTTGATGTCGCAATGGACATAGCCTTTGGAGTGCAAGTAATAGAGCGACTCGCAGGCTTGATCGACGATCGAGGCCAGTTGGTAAGCGATCGGTTCTGGTCCACGGCGAAGCGCCATTTTGAGATTCAATTCGCTAAAGAGCTCCATGACGATAAACGGAGTCTCGGCGTTGGTGCGGTATTCGATCAGCTTGATGATGTTCTTGTGGTTGAGTTCCTTGGCTACTTCGAACTCGTGTTTGAGAAAAGCGATTTCCTCTTTGTTTCCTCGCTGGTCTGGCCGTAGGACCTTCAGCGCGTAACGCTTCTGATCCTGCTCGAGGATCGCTTCCCAGACCTGGCAAGTGCTCCCCAAGCGAATGAGGCGTGCTAGGCGGTAGGGCCCGAGAAAATCGCGAACTTTGACCATAATCCCCTCGATGGGAAAAACCTACCGGCAAGTAATTGCCGGCAAAAACACAGGACCCCCCCTGCCCTTCCCCTGGGATTCTGACTCTGGACGTTTGGAGCAAAATCCAAAATCCCAAAGCCCTCCGAAAGTCAGCAGGCTTTACCAAGGCGTCAGTATACGCAAAATCCCTACAGTCCGGAAGGATTGACCTTTGGCCCCGGAAGCCTACATTCTTGTTCAGTTTCGCCGGAAGGCTAAAAAGCCCGGAAGGCAAAAAAGTATCGCGTCTGCTGTTTTTGTTGATCCAATCTCAATGAGGAGTTTGCATATGGCTCGGTCTGGAGTGATTACGTTCAAGGGTGCCCCAATGACGCTTGCAGGAGAAGAACTCCGAGTTGGCAGTAGCTTGCCCGAGTTCACACTGCACTATTTCGAAGGTGGTCTCAAGACGATCACCCGAAGCGACGTGCTGGGCAAGCCGACGATTTTCTCGATGGTCCCATCGCTCGACACCGGAGTGTGCGCGATCCAAACACGCAAATTCAACGGCGAACTTGCGGCCCTCGAGGGCAAGATCAACGCGGTGACCGTCAGTCGCGATCTGCCTTTTGCGATGAATCGCTTCTGCGGTGCTGAATCGATCAAGAGCATGCGCGTCGGTAGCGATTACCAATCCGGCGATTTCGGATCCAAGTTTGGAATGACGATCGACGAGCTCAAGCTCCTGACGCGAGCCGTCGTGGTTGCCGACGCCCATGGCAAGGTCGTTTACGCCGAGATCGTTCCCGAAGTGACCAGCGAACCGAACTACGAAGCGGCGCTGGCTGCACTCCACGGTTTGCTCTAAGCCGAGCTTGGCTGGCTGCTAGTGCAACGGCTGCAATTGCACACGAAAAGTTCAAGGGCAGGGATACCCCCCTGCCCTTTTTGTTTTTTTGAGCGGCCATGAAGCGATCCGTCTATCCGAGAGCCACGGGTTTTGTGCGATAATGCGCGCATGAAACCACCTCAAAAAACTGCCATGATGGCCTGCTTTCTTTTGGCCTTGTGGACCGGAGCGATTCAGAGGACTTGCTCGGGCCAAGAACACTGGCAAGATCCACCCATGGGCTCGGTGAGTCTATTGGACCAAGGGCCGATCGCCGAGAGCCTCCTGGTCAACCGCAAAGTGCTCGAGACCATCGGAGTCGATCGAGCGTTGTTGGCTTTTCGCATCCAAGCAAAGTTGCCGACCAACGACGCTAAACCGCTCGGCGGTTGGGCCGGGCCAGAACCCTATGGGCCTTTTCCTGGCTTCTTCGAGTCCCATTTTCTTTCGGCAATCTCGATCCAATCGGTCAACGATCCGACGCTCTTGCCTCTGGTGCATCGAATGATCGAGGGCCTTGCGCAGTGCCAGAGGGAGCTTGGTGGCAAGTATCTTTTTGCGTCCCCTGAAGTCGAGTTCAACGCCGATCGGCTCGATGGTGTGGTTTGGTACCGGATGCACAAGCTGCTCGAAGGGCTCATCGCTGCGCACAGGTACGCCAAGAGTCCACTGGCTCTGCAGGTCGCTACTGGACTTGCCGAATGGACCGAGCAGCGGGTCGAAGCCTACGGCGAGGATTTCGCCAAAGTCAAACGCATCGAGTACGGTGGAATGACCGAGGCACTAGCCAACCTGTATGAACTCACTGGACGGGAATCCTTCCATCAATCCGCGCTGAAGTGGGAGGATCCCGATCGGATTCTCAAGACGTTTGCCGACGGAGAGGATTTCAACGAGCATGCCAATACGTTGTTGGCCAAGATGGTCGGAGCGGCGCGGATCGCGGAGCTCACGGGCTCAGAGCTTCATCGTAAGGCCACCGAGAACTTCTGGGAGAATGTCTGTGGGGCTGGTGCCAAGACGTATGCGACGGGTGGAACCAGCGTGCATGAAGGGATGCCCGGCATGCGTCGGATCGCCAATACGGCCCTGCGTATGCCCCAAGAAACATGCGTCTCGTACAACTTGATGAAAGTCACCCGTAGCCTGTATCGCTTGACCGGGCAGACCAAGTACCTCGAGTACTACGAGCGATCGCTTTGGAATGCGATTCTGGGGAGCCAGGATCCGCAGACGGGTGAAAAGACGTACTACCAGCCATTGGGCTCGAACTCGGTCAAGGACTTTCGATCCAACGAAGTCGGCTGCTACTGCTGCAATGGGACGGGCCTGGAGAATCCCCCAAGGTCCACGGCTATGATTTATGCGATGAAAAACGACGAGTTGCGGGTGCAGTTGTTCGTCCCCTCGATTCTGCGGCATGCGGATTGGGGGGTGAGCATCCTACAGACTACCGAGTTTCCGATGCAGCCTCGGGGCAAGTTGCTCGTCGAGTGCAAGACGCCCAAGCGGTTTACGATTTCGGTGAGGGTACCGAGTTGGACTGGAGCTGGCGGGAGTCTTACGGTCAACGGCGAGGCGATAGACGGCAAGCTCGTCGCGGGTGAGTTTTATGCGATCGATCGAGAGTGGAAGTCGCAAGATGTGATCGAGTATGAGTATCCGTTCGGTACACAGATCGTTGCGATGCCAGACGATGAGAACCAAGTCGCCTTCGTGCATGGTCCATTGGTGATGGTAGGTTTGGGAGCCAACGACTCCCGAGGGTGGCTTGAGCTGCCGTTTGATCGTCAGGACACCAAGGCGTTGCAAGGTTGGTTTCAGCCCAAAACCCCCGGATTTGCGGAAGGCTCGACGCTTGATTTCGAGGCCGAGGATGCTGCCGGTCGCAAGATACTTTTTCGGCCTTACTACCAAGTAGGTTCCGATGCATTTTTTACCGGATATTGGCAGCTTGGGAAACGCCCACATCAAGATATTACCGGGCAGGATATTACCGGGCAGGATAATATCAAAGAGCGAAATTTAGCGTTGGGCAAACCCACCGAGTGTTCGACACCGGAGCCGGTCGGGAGCAATTTGGAAGCGTTTATGCGGTCGGCCAAAGCGGTGGATGGGAATTACGGGGGAGCGGACGATTGGTATGTGAAATGGTTCCCCAATGGGCTTTCGCCCCAGTGGATCATCGTCGATTTGGAGCAGGACGAATCCGTATCGAAAGTTCAGTGGTTAGCGGCTAAAGAGGATTTGGAAGCCAAGATCGCTTATCGATATCGAATCGATAGTTCGCTGGACAAGACGACTTGGGAGCCGATTGCGGATGGGTCGGAGAACCGAGAGTTTCGAGAGGTATATGAGCATAGGATATCCAAGCGGCTGGCAAGGTACATTCGATTGACGACATTGCCGCATCCTGATTTAAAGGATCATCAAGCGCGGCCCAAGATTGCCGAGATCCTGGTGTATGGGGCGAATTAAGTCTGTGCTCGATTGAAGTGTATTTCTGGCAAAGACCTCGAAGCAAGAAAACACACGACAGCCTACAACACACCCCGAACCGAATAGCCGTTGGGAGTCTCTAGCAAGTACCGAGCTCGATGGAGCTGTACCCTTTCTACGATCAAGGCCCCCGATTTGGATCAACGAATGCCCCAAGGCTCCGAGAATCCGCCGTTTCGACGGATCAAAAACCCCGAGGCCCTAGTCACCCAACTGCGCGAAGGTGACGGGATCGACCCTCGTTTGGAACATCGAAAAAACCAACACGCACACCGCAAGAGCAAACCCAATCACGCCGCCCTGCGGCTTGCTGGTCAAATCGCCAAATGCATCCGAGGAAACCTCGGCGATGGCCCTTTGGCCAACTTCGATGTCGTCGGAGTAGAACCTGCCAAAGGAAATCACTTTCTCGTCACCCTCGGACCGATTCTGCCAGACATTGCCTACGAGGAATCCGAGGTTCTTCAGGCAGCCAACGATCGGCGCGGCCAACTGCGGAGCGAAATCGCAAGTTCGATCACTCGCAAGCAGGTTCCGAACTTGATCTTTCGCGTACTGCCTTGCACATGCCCGCCTAATCAACGAGAGTCAAGCCGCTAAGAGAGAACTATCTTATTGAGATCATCGACGAAAAAATCTACGCGTGGACTTGCGATCGACTCTCGAAGCCAGTGATCCAACAAGCTCAGCGACTGGCTCGGCTCGAAGACACCTTCCGAGTTGCTTTGATGCCGGATGTACACCTAGGCCAACAGGTACCAAATGGATGTGTGCTTGCCACATGCGAGCGGATCTACCCCGAGGCGATCGGCAGGGATATCGGTTGCGGGCTCTCGGCGATCTGCTTCGACATCCAAAGCGACACAATCCCGCAATCGGTTCTAGTCTCCATACTCGCTAAACTGGAACGCTTGGTACCAAGCCTGAAGCAACCAAAACACTTAGCCGCGAGGACGTTGCCGGACTCTTGCCGTGCCGAGCAACTAAGCGACCCGAGTCTGGTGCGACAGGCCAATCGAAATGGATTGTTGCAACTCGGGACCCTTGGACGCGGAAACCACTTCATCGAACTCGAACTGGATCAAAGCGGCTATTTGTGGGTTCTTGTCCACTCAGGTTCACGCAGCATGGGTCAGGCGATCACCGACTGGCACCTGAGAAATAGCAAGAGAAGTGCGATCGACTACTTGGAACGTGCCAGCGACGGTGGGCAAGTTTATCTAGCCGACATGCAGTGGGCGATACGCTATGCGAGTGAAAATCGTTTGCTCATGCTTAATCGCACCGCCGACCTAGTCGAAGAAGGCTTAAAGGCTGGAGTGATCGAGTCGAGCTATATCGACTCACCGCACAATTTCGCAAGAATAGAGGGTCATTTTGGACGGCAGTTGATCGTGCATCGCAAGAGTACGAATTCCGCTCGTTTGGGGGAAGTTGGGATCATTCCGGGATCTATGTCCGCAGGTAGTCGGATTGTAATCGGGCGTGGCAACCTTGAGTCCTTGAATTCCTCGTCGCACGGAGCTGGCAGAAAGATGAGTCGGTCTGAATCTTTCGAAAACCTCCAGGTCAAGGATTTCAAGGCGAGGATGGGTTCGATTGTTTTTTGCAAAGAGCATGCCGATCGACTGTTGGACGAATCCCCTGCGGCCTACCGAAGGCTAAGCGAAGTCATGCAGGCCCAGTGCGATTTGGTAGCAACCAGAGATACTCTAAAAACGGTTCTCAACTACAAGAGTTTATAGATCCAAACGGGGCGGAAGCTAGCAAAGTGCGGTGTCTTCGTCATGTGCCTGGCACCGATTTTTGTTCCAAATTCGGCTTTGGGGTAAGTATGCGTTACTGCTGACTCCAATTAGCCAGGCATACCGCTTTGGAGTTCGAAGACCATGGCCCAGAGGCGGTCGATTTCGCCTCGCTCGATGACTTCGAGTGGCTTCAGGCCTTCGAAGGCTTCGTTTGGACTCTGGAACCAGCTTCCTAGCGAGTTGGCATCAATGACATCGTCGAGGGCCTCGAGTAGTCGGTAGACTTCGTTGTAGGGGCGCTGTAGTTTCGTCGCGGTCTGTGAGTCGGCCTCTACTTTGGCAATCGTTCGCTCGGAGACGTTCACGACTCGACTAAAGATGGGTCTAGCCATATTCAGCCGATCCCGAAGCTCGAGTCTTGCTTCGTCGCCGAGCCGCAGTAGACCTTTCCCCTTGAGACCAGGAATCGATGTCGATTGAATTGGCGGCGATTTTGTACCGATGCGCTTCGTTGGCTTCTTATCGCTCGTCGAGGATTTCGATTTTGCTTGGTTTCGGAATTGCGTTTTGGTTGTCATGGGTGCGACTCACTTTCGCTTGGTGCACTGGTTGCGACGTCACTTTAATATATGGGACGGAATCGGCTGAGGCAAGCATTTTTTCCTGCAATAATGCACGAGGCTTACTTGAGGTCTTCTTTGCCAAGTATCTCCAAAACGCTGGATTTCGTGAAATTCGAGGGGAACATGACAAGGTTTTTGCCTCTAGGGTTACGGGCCGATGGGACGATGAGGCCCTCGAAGCCGGCAAAGAAGCAGGCGCGACCGATCGATTGCGTCCAGGATATCGAACACCTTCTTCAGTTTGACCTTCGCGCCCGCAGTTGTGCGTGGACGGATGTTCGAGATAGGGAATCCGTAATGGAGTAGGTTTTGGTACGCCTCTTTGATCGCGGTTTCGATATCGAGCGAAGTGTACGTCGCTTCCAAGCCTTTCCGATTCCATCGCCCGCCTGACTTCGACGCGCCGACTCCAGAAAAGAAATCGGACGCGGTTGCGTACTTCGTGTTGACCGACCGTACGACCACGCCGGAAAAGCCAGATGCGGATGGATAGCAACTGGCGATGACCCCAAAGAGCTCTCGAACTTCGGGAGTGTCCGCCGGATCGTTTTCTGGATGATGGGTCATTAGGAAGGAACCGCCAGTGGGCGGGTAGTGATACAGCGACTGTCGTAGAAGTGAATATGGATTCACAAGATTTATATGATAATCGACAATCCGATTCTTGGCCAAAGACGCGGGGACTGTCCCCAAAAATGCGTTCAGCGGCTAAAGAGGATTTGGAAGCCAAGATCGCTTATCGATATCGAATCGATAGTTCGCTGGACAAGACGACTTGGGAGCCGATTGCGGATGGGTCGGAGAACCGAGAGTTTCGTGAAGTATATGGGCATACGATCCCCAAGCGGCTGGCAAGGTACATTCGATTGACGACATTGCCGCATCCTGATTTAAAGGATCATCAAGCGCGGCCCAAGATTGCCGAGATCTTGGTGTATGGGGCTAGGTAAGTTGGTGCTCGATGGAAGTGTATTTTTGGCAAAGCCCTCAAAGCAAGAAAACCCACGGAGGCCTGCAGGCGGTGACGGCCGTCATGGCGGGACAGAGTCAGGCAGCGGTAGTATCAGCGACTTTTCTGTCCACCGCTGACAATTCGGAAGGAGGTGGGGCTAACTATGTCGATAATGTTTCTTTCGGCGACCAAGTTAAGATTGTCATTGCCATGGATAACGGCGGAAGTACTCTCTTCAACCAAACCTGGAATGCCAGCGATGTCCTAAGCGTCACACAGCACTTATAAGGCAACCTGGGGACAGGCACTCGGCAGTGCCTGGGGGCGGATGCTAGCAAAAGTGCGATACGTTCGTCTTGTGCCTGGCACCAAATTTTGGTGGCCAAATCGTAGCCATCCGCTGCCAAGCGGTGGTGCGGTGCGAGTAACGCCTCCACCGTCTGGCGACAGGTGGCTACCTTGGCAGTGGATTGCTTCGACTTGGCAGCGGATGCCTACGACAATAAGGTGTTTGGCACCCGGATATCAAGACTCGGATATCGGAAATAGCTGGCTAAGGCGCCAGGAGAGGTCGCTTTGGAAGACTAGCGATCAGCCATTTCTTGGAAGCACCAATGCATGCAGTGCCATGATCCCACCTGCGGTCAGGAGCACAAATCCTAGCCACCTCGGGGGTTTGAGGGCCTTCTTGGGCGAGGGAGCGGTTTGCATGAAGACATCCCTGGCTACCGAGTTGGCATCGACGGCCTTGGTCTTCGTGATCTTGTGCAAAGCTCGAGTGCTTGTCTCATTCAATACGAAACTGTCGACGAGCCGAAATTGCAGGCCTAAAAGGAGCAAAATCACCCCCAACATGAAGTAGCGATTGCGATCCATTTTCATGATTTATCTGGGACCTTCGGGGAAACAAAACAGACCATCCGGTCTATCTTCTTCGACCCGATACCCCCTCTTCGCAGCAATCAAATCCTCAAGTCGCTCCGTTTGAATCGCCGTCGCGCCGGAAGAAGCGGACCTGTGTGCACATTCAGAAAAACTCGCATGCGACTACCAACGAAAAAACCCAGCAATCGCTGGGTCTGTCGTGACGCAAGGCGGGCAAAAGCCGTCGGTTTTCCGTTGAAAACTAGGCGGCTGCCGCTTTCTTCACAAAGTGACTCAACCGACTCTTGGTCCGCGAAGCTTTGTTCGAATGGATGATCCCCTTGGAGGCTGTTTGGTCCAAAAGTTTCGACAGAGAGGTCAGTTGGGCGCGTGCTGCGTCGAATTCCTTGGCCTGGACACTCGCCTGCAACCTCTTGATCGCTGTCTTGATTGTCGATTTTGCCGATCGGTTGCGACCCCGTCGAACTAGCGATTGACGCAGACGCTTCTTGGCACTCTGAATATTCGGCACGTTTCAAACTCCTGACTGGAAAGACACCACCGGCCCTCTCGGCCTAGCTAAACCCCAAATGATTGCCAGACCCAACGATTTTGTCCAGTCCTTTTTGTCGAAATACGTCTCTACTTGCTCCTCGATTCCTTAGGACACCCTGGTATCCCCAACTTTGAGGCCAAATCCGAGTCCATTGGGGTCCGTTGGGGTTCCGATCGCTACGGCGATTCCGATTGACCACGGCCAATTCCGGGAATCTTGGTCAATCCGCTAGGATGACGGTTTTTTTTGAAACGAAATACCCTCCAACAACTCGAAAATCTTCTACAGTTTTTCTTCGGCTTGCCGCGGATTGTTAGTTAAAATCTTAACGATTGCGTCGACCTCAACGACGCTTTTGTCGGTTCATCGTTCATCTGCTCTGGAATAGGTTCGGGAATGGCCAACTACGTATCCCTGGAAGAAGCAGCAAAAATCCTTGGAGTTTCCACCGATGCGTTGGTGGAGATGCGTTCCAAAGGTCAAATATTTGGGTACCGAGACGGTGCGAGCTGGAAGTTCAAGCAGGAGGAAATCGATCGCGTCGTTGATGAACGCGACGACGTCGCCGGCGGGGAAGACGAACTCTCGTTGGGCTCTGATGTCGCCTTGGGGTCCGATTTGCGACTCGCGGGTGAGGACGCTGAGCCTAGCGACGTGGCACTGATCCCAGACCCTCGAAGCGATAGCGGCGTGAAACTCGTCAACCGATCGAACACGGGCAAAGGCAAGCCAACGAACCAAGAGGCCGCCTCTTCGGACCTGAAACTCTTAGGGGAAGGTAGCGACATCGAACTCGGTGACGACGACCTGAAACTCTCGGAGCCCTCGGGCGCAAGCGGCTTGGATCTGACAACCAAAGAGAAAGCTCGCGGCTCGAATGTGCTTGGCTCGGACTTGGGAGTCACCTCGGGTGCCAAAGGCTCCAAAGGTATCGGAAGCGACTTGGAGCTTACGGGCGATGACGAAGACGATCTGGTCTTGGGTTCCGATTCGGCCATCGGAATCGGCAGCGAAAGCGGGATCAATCTGATGAGCCCATCAGACAGTGGCCTGTCGCTCGAAGATGAACCTTTGGACCTTGCGGGCACCGGAATCTCGGGCTTGGACCTGGGTGCTGAACTGGCGGCCGATCCGTCGAGTTCCAAGATCAGTTCCCTTAGCAACGCGAGCGGAATCGGCGGAGCTTTGGTCGACCAAAACGAGGAATTCCAACTTACCCCCTCGAGCGTCGAGGCCGACGATGACAGCGGTTCCCAGGTCATCGAGCTGGTCGACTCTGAGAGTTTCGGCGATGGCATCGGCCTTCCCGATGGGGCGGGCATCGATGGGGCGATCCAAGAAGAAGGCCTCGACGGCGGCTTTGGTGCCGATGACCTTGGCGGTGCTGCTGCCGCAGCCGTCGGAGCCGGAGCGGCATACAGCATGCGAGGACCTGCCGAAGCCCCCTATTCAGGTTTCTGGGTCGGTATGCTCGCGTTGGTTCTGGTTCTCATGGGATTATGCGGTATCCTGACGACCGACATCATCCGAAACCTGTGGGCTTGGGATGGACAGACCGACTATTCGACGGGCCTGACCTCCATGCTTGTCAAAGCCTTCGGTGGATCCTAAAACCCAAGCGACGATCGATGGGCTCGCACAGCGCTCACCCGCACCTCGTCAGCGGGAGATCCCCGCTGATGTGCTCGACGCTCTTTCCCGCGGTTGGATCGAATCGAAAAACCTCGTCGAATGGCTCTCGGTCGATCGAAGGACGCTTTTAGGGATACTGAGCGTCGAATTGAACATCGATCTGAGTCCGACCCTGCGTACCTTGATCGAGGATCGCGAATCGGTCTCCCCGCTTCAACTCTCCAAACGCATTGCAATCGAACTTGCCGCACTCATCCCGCCGAGCGACGAGCGTTTCAAGTCCCTAGAGCAACACACGAGCGATGTCGCCCGGGAGTGGGGAGCGTTGATGGTAGGCCATTGGGATTCGATGTCCTTTGCCCGCAGGCTTGCTTGGATCAAGCCCTTTGCGATCAACCCCAATCCTGGCACGCGAGAAATCGCTTGGATGGCTCTGCGGGCATTCGTCGCTCAGGACCCCGAAAAAACCATTTCCAAACTGATTCCATGGACCGGTAGTCGCAACGAACGAATCCGTCGCTATGCGAGCGAAATCACTCGACCTTGTGGAGTATGGTGCACCCATATCGATCGGCTCAAACACGATCCCCAACTCGGGATCGAATTGCTCGAACCTCTTCGTTCTGACGAATCGCTTTACGTGCGAAACTCTGTGGCCAATTGGCTCAACGACGCGAGCAAGTACTCACCGGATTGGGTCATCGACATCACGCATCGATGGGAAAGAGAATCCCCGACCGAGCAGACCAAGTACATCGTCAAACGAGCCCTCAGAACGCTGAGGAAGAAAAATCGCTAAGCAACATCCTTGAGGTATTTGGTAAAAACCTCTTCGTCGATATTCCGGCCACTTAGCACGACAACAATGTCTCCTTCTTGGCCTGAACCTGATGAATCGCTTGGGTTCTGCACATCGAGCGAGATTTTTCCTTCCAAGAGTGCCGCGGTGGTAATTGCTCCCGAGGGTTCGGTCCTGAGCCCATGGGACTGGTACAACCAAGCCATCGCGCGCTTGGTCTGTTCGTCGCTACAGACGACCGAGTCGCTCACAAGCCGCTTTAAAATTGGCCAATTGTGCTCGCCTACATCGTAGGATAGTAGCCCATCGCAAATACTCGTCGGCTTGGGCAATCGGACTCTTTGTCCCTCGATTCGCGACTGGCGGAAATCATCCGCTTGGTCGGGCTCGACCCCTAGGATTCTCGCCTCAGGAAAACCATCTGCAATGGCCAACGCATGACCTGCCATCAATCCGCCTCCACTGACAGCGCACACGAAATGCGAAAGCTTGCGCCCCTGACTCTTCAATGCTTGGACAATCTCAAGCCCCCCTACCCCGTTGCCCGCGATGACGTAAGGATCATCGTAGGGGGATGCTTGCAAGGCTCGCTCTTGCTCAGAAATCTCCTTGGCCAGCCGATCGCGAACCCCAGTCTTATGGTCGGTGGTGATGTCATAAGTCCTGACCTCAGCACCGTAACGCCTTGTATTCTCGAACTTGATCCTCGGAGCCGATTCGGGCATGACAATGATCACTCTGGCTGCGAATCGACTCCCCGCATACGAGAGTCCTGAGGCAAAATTGCCCGAGGAGTGCGCCGCGACGGGGCGACCATTGAGCCCCTGTGCATGCTGCGACATCCAGTACAACGCCCCCATGAGCTTGAACGAACCGACTGGGGTCCACCCATAGTCCTTGATCCAGACACGCCGATCGCCCTGAAGTTTCAGCGCTCGCTCAAGCGCGTAGGATCGCACCAGCGGCGCCGGGGTCATGTGCTCGGCGAGTATTTGCTGGGCCTGATGAATCTGCTGGATCGTCACGCTCATGGACTGCTCGACTGGCCACTAAAAATGGCCCTAAAAAATGGATAGATCGCCAGGTGCTTATCGGGTCGAAAGAAGCTTGTGGATCGATTCGATCGGGACACACCGTCGAAGGATCTGTTCGGGATAGTACTGGCGGCCTGCGCCGGAGTCTCGGCCCTGGCCAACTCCCGCCGAGCGATCTTCCCCGGCGGGGCGCGCCGCTGAGGATTTCTCCTGCTCGCGAAACATCGGATGGATGCGAGAGACCAAACCGACCAAATCCCCTTGGGTGTTGAAAACCCCCGAACCGCTCGAACCTCCGGAAAACTCCGCTGTGATCTCCAACCAAGTGTTCGAATCCCCCTCCATCGTCGGCTTGGTCAATCGGCTCGCAAGCCCGGTCGTTACCACATAGAACTCGTTGTGCGGATGGCTCATGACCACCACATCGGTCAGGGGTTTAGGATTCGATGAAGCCAAGCCAACAGGCTCGAACTTCGTCGCGGTGTTCTCGAGTCGAATCAGAACCACATCGGCCGATTCCCAAGCGGCTAGGACCTCGGCGATCGCAAAACAACGCCCCTGGAAATCCATCGCGACGAACCCTTGGACCTTCTCGTCGGGCTTGCGGTCCAGAACGTGGTAGTTGGTCAAAACCAGTCCATCCTCGCCTATGATCACCCCTCCGGAGATATTGCCGTGCAAGTTCTTGCACCGCCCACAGTCGTACAAGGTGCCAATCATCACCGATGCTCTTCGGAGCCGATCGTGGAGATCCTGCGGCTTTACCTCGGAGGTCTCTGGCAAACGGAACTCCGTCCGGTTTGGAGTGCGGTTTGGAGCACGCTTGAGCATCTGCCGGATCTGCTCGCCGGCTGTCGAATCGGTATTCTCCGGCAAGCCTTCGCTCGGGAAATCGCTCGATAGAAGCCGTCGACCGCGATTGACGAAGGTATTGTAGATACGACGGTTGTCGATCACTCCATCGGTCAAGTCCGCGATCGGTCCATTGCCTGATGAGGAGCCGGGCCTAGTTCTGCCCTGAGTTTCCTGCGACGCCTCCTGTGCCTGGGCCCTTTGCATCGAGGTCGCTTGGGCTCCCAAGAGAGCAAGCAGGGTGAACTGGACTAAGCCGATTGAAAGGACCGAACCTATGGCAAGGCCCGACCGAACTGGTCTCATTGAGAACATCACCGCGCGCACCGATCTTGCTAGGGCCATTCGAGCTAGGCCTTCTGGAGAAAACAACACGACGACTAGGTCTTGGTACCTATTCTACGCTCGATCGGTCCAGGGTGCTTGCGTCTCTGCCAAAGTCCCAGGCGGAGCTTACTCGAAAAACACGCCGCGCTGTTCAGCCAAGATTCGCATCACATATTCGAAGTAGGGAAAAGGGATCTTCGGCCTGCGTTTTTTGGACCAAACGTACACGACATTGACCATCGCCCGAGAGATTTCACCCCGGTCGACCCTCGCGATGACTTGGTCAACAAACGCCTCTTGCTCAGGGAAGCCGACGCGGAGTCCAAACATCAACTGGTCGCGAAGCTCGACCGTGTTGAGCGTGAGCATCTGTTCGGCTTCGTTGTATCCATAGGAATCCTGAGTCTGCGCCAAGGCTTGGCTTGTTCCCAGGCCGCTCCAAGCCAACGCTCCGAGGAGCACCCATCGCGACGCTCGCAACGGCCCCCAATATTTACTGGTCGATTCGTTCGGCATGTCGCTTGGCATGTCGTTTAGCATGGTCTTGCTCAACTCCTTGGCGGCGTTCGTCCCACCGTTGGTCGGCGGATTCTGGCTATTCGGGTCGCTATACTGAAGCGTCCTAACCCGTTTAATCGACAATCTTTGCCGATCTCGGTAAGCTAGAGTTAGCAGAAGTTCGACAATCGAATCAAGTCAAACTGCGGAAAGTAGCCATTTTGGGAGAGATTAACCCCTACGATTTGCCTTGGCCTGACTCAGGGCGGCTTGCCGGAATCGACTTTGGGACCGTCCGGATCGGGGTCTCGTTATGCGATCCGAGCCGGACCTGGACAAGCCCCCTGGAGACCTTCCAACGCAAAGCCCAAGCCATCGAAGTCAAGCACTTCCAACAGCTCACCCGGGAAAACCAAATCGCCGGCTGGGTCGTCGGTTTGCCTTTGCACTGCGACGGACGCGATAGTTCCAAAGCGCGCGAGGTCCGGGATTTTTCCAAATGGCTTATCAGCACGACGGCTCGCCCCGTACGCTTCATCGATGAACGCTTTACGACGGCTCTCGCGACCCGATTGCTTCGAGAATTGAACCTGACCCACAAACAGCGCAAAAAACAACTCGATAAAATAGCAGCCCACATCATTCTCGATGCTTACCTCGAATCATCCAAACATTCCAGTTTTCAACCTATCACTTTGGAGAATATCGACGATGCTCAAATCTCGCTCGACGATGCTTTGGATGCTTAAAAGCCTCCCGAACAGACTCAGCCCTCAGCGGCTCTTGGCCTTCGGCTCAATTGCATTTCTCGGTACGCTCTTTGTCACCGATCCGCCGAGCGTCTGCTCGGCCCAAGACAGTTCGGTCAAGACCACCGAGGAGCCCAAGCCGCTGACCAAATACCTCGGACGCCGTATCGCGATTCCGATGAGCTATCACGGGATCCCTTGGCTCAATCGACCCGAGCGAATCCAAGAAGAGAACCCCGAGGAGATGCTCGAGCAACTCGAGGTTCAACCGGGTATGACCGTCTGCGACATGGGTTGTGGGGATGGCTACTACACCATGGAATTGGCCAAACGCGTCGGACCGACTGGCAAGGTCATCGCCGTCGACATCCAACCGGAAATGCTCCAGGAGCTCTCTCGCCGTTGCGAGCGCAACAACCTCAAAAACGTCGAGATGATTCTGGGGTTGCCACACGACCCAAAACTACCGACCGGCAAGATCGATCTGATCTTGATGGTCGACGTCTATCATGAGTTTTCGAACCCCGTCGAAATGCTCACCTCCATGCGAGAAAGCCTTAAACCCAACGGCCGCATCGCTCTGGTCGAATTTCGAGGCGAGGACCCACAGGTCCCCATCAAACCCGAACACAAAATGACCAAGAAACAAATCCTCAAAGAGTATCAAGCCAATAAGATGGGCTTGGTCAAAGAGTACGACCGTCTGCCTTGGCAGCACTTGATGTTCATGGGAGCTGAATCTCAAGAGAAATCTCCCAAGCAGCCCAAGCCGGAGTAGCCCCATGCTCCACCTCAAGAGCGAATCGCAAGCCAGATGGCTTCGACAAGTCGACGAGAATCTCGACGAGATCCTGATCGATCATGCCCACTGCGAGCACAAGGCCGCGGCTACAGCGATGAGCTTACTGGGCGCCTACGTCGACTGCGAAGAACTCACCCGTGAGATGGCCGTCATCATCGCCGAAGAGCTCGAACACTTCCAAATGGTGCTGGATCTTCTCAAACGTCGAGGGATCGCATTTCGCAAGATTCGGCCGGGCGATTATGGCCGTCGCTTGAACATGCTCGTGCGTTCCAACGAACCGGATCGGGCCGTAGATCGGCTGTTGATCGCCGGACTCATTGAAGCTCGATCCTGCGAAAGATTCAAGCTATTGAAAGACCACATCCAAGACGTCGAACTTGCGGATTTCTACGGATCCTTGTTCGAATCTGAGGCAAGGCATCATTCGAGCTATGTTCGGCTCGCAAGGCGATTCCAAGACCTTGAGCGGGTAAAAGCCCGCCTTGAGGAGTTGGCTCTCGCAGAGGCGGCGATCATCGAGACAGGCCACCCGCTCCCAAGAATGCACAGTTAAGATGCGATTCGGTTTTGTCACCCTAGGAGCCAATGTCCCGTCGACCCGCTTTCGCTTTTACCCCTACGAAACTCCTCTCACGAAGCGAGGTCACCGCTGTCGAATCTGGACCAGTTCCCCAAGCGTCTACGATTACATTCCGGCGATCGGATGGCGGCTGAGCTATCAGATCAAACGGGCGAATCGATTGTTGCAATACTCTCAGGCGCGATGGTTTCGCCCCGAGACGATCTACCTCGAGCGAGGTTGTTTTCACGACCCGAGCCTCTGGCTCGATCGATGGTTCCGAGAGCTCACGCCTCGGCTCGTTCTCGATGTTGATGATGCGATCTTTCTTCAGTTCCCCGAGAAGACACGCCAGTTGATCGAAATGAGCGATCATGTCGTCGTGAGCAACCAACCTTTGTACGACTATGTCTCGCAGTTCCATTCCAAAATCACCGAAATCCCGACCTGTGTCTCGCTCGAACGGTATCGCTTGCGAGAACAGCCTGCGAATCCGACGAAAAATCCGATCATCGGCTGGATGGGAACCCCCTCGAACCTCCCGTTTCTCGCCCACTGCGCCCCTGCCCTGCGTCGCTTAGCACGAGAACATGCATTCACGCTGCTGATCGTCTCGAACACCTCCGATCCGCTCCGAACGATCGACCTGGAGGGAATCGACCTGCGCTTCGAGACCTGGAGCCCTGATATCGAAATCCAGCGATTGCACGAAATGGACATCGGGCTCATGCCCTTGCCTGCCGACCAAGATTGGATGCGCTTCAAAGCCGCAACGAAGCTCGTTCAGTACATGTCGATCGGGATCCCTGCAGTCGCTAGCCCTATCGGGGTCAATGCGACGATCCTCCGAGACAACTCCGTGGGGTTTGCCGCCAGCCATGAGGACCAATGGTTCGAATCCTTAAGGTCACTGCTGCTCGATGCGGATCTACGTCAGCAGATGGGCAAGGCCGGCAGGGCCTTGGTCGAAAGCAAATTCTGCATCGAGGCGAACATCGATCGGCTCGAAGGCGTCCTCAAAGGATAGGCCAAAACGATTCGCTTCATAGGGTCTGCGGAGCCTTCTCTTACTTCCGTGTGTTCCGTGTGTTCCGTGGTGCCAAAACGATTCGCTTCATAGGGTCTGCGGAGCCTTCTCTTACTTCCGTGTGTTCCGTGTGTTCCGTGGTGCCAAACCGATTCGCTAAAACAGGGGTTACGGAGCCTATAGCGGGAAACCTGCCACCGGATCGATTCCGGCAGCAGGGTGATATTCCCAAGGGCAGCTTAAGCCTAGATTTACAGGCCGAGGATTTCGTCGAGATCTTGGCTCAAGGCCGAATCGAGACGATCGTCGATCGAGTCTTCTGTCGTGACTGAGCGTGCGGTCGAATCGAACAGATCGTCCGAATCATCGCTGGGGTTGCTCAGGAGGCTTGAGCTGAAGTAGCTGGCCATCGCAAGATCGCTGCTGCGAACCGTCGACTTCGTCCAAGCGACGGACCCCGAAGATCCAGTGCCCGAAGATCCACCGATCGAAAGGCTGCTTGAGCTGATCGTCGAGACGGCTGGAGCTGCTGCTCGTGCATCCAAGGCTTCTGCTGGGATCCATAGATCCGCCGTATCCCCCGCTTCGCCCTCACCAGATCGACCTCCGTTAAGGTTCGAGTTGATGAAGTCGATCACGTTCAGCACGTCCAGGGAGTTGATGAACCCATCGCCATTGACGTCCAAGTAGGGAGGCACGGCGACAGGCGGCAAGGGCGGTCGGGTCGGAAGCCCAGCATTGATGTAGTTGACGATTTGCAACACGTCGATCGGCGATACAAACCCATCCCCGGTGACATCGAAGCGATTGGCGGGGTTGGTGTAAGGATTCGCACCGATGGTGATCATCCAATCCTCAACTTCACCATCGATCGCTTCACCCAAAGGCGAGCCGACGGCCGCTTGATCGCTGCTCAATCGGAACCGTGCTGCGACGGGCCGGTCGGTGATAGATCCGGAAGGAACAGTGAAGTTCACCGCAGTGTTCAGTCCGTTGACGATCCGACCTGGGATATTGATCCTTTCGCTCGAATCGAAGGCACCGTTTCCATTGAAGTCGATCCAAGCACCGACGAAGGCCGGCCGTGCGATCGAGACTCCTTGGACGCTGAACTGGAACGATCCGCTGAATCCTGAAACGATTGCATTGAAGATCAATCCGTCGTCTTGATCTTGATCGGGCACCTTGGCGTCGGGATCGGCCGTGTTGGTCAACCCGAGCGAGAAGCCTTCGACGACCTTGTGCCTTGGACCATTGCTTTCACGCAAGCTCGAGTAGTTCGGATCGGGTGCATCCCCGTAATCGAAGCCCTCTCCTAGGAAGATCGTCACGAGTGTATCGCCGTTGAGTTCGGTCGCTCGCATTGGGTTGCCGGCCTTATCTCGAATTCCCGAGACGACCTGGGTTCCCAATCCACCGACACCAAGGCTACCTTCGATGAAGATCTGATCACCTAGAACGGTGATTTCGACTCCAGCCATGTTGGCTTGCTCAAGTACATCGGCGATGATCGTCGCGACTTGCGAGGCAGCTTTTACTTCGCTGAGGTCAACGACGATCGGTGTGGTCACCTCGCGGCCTGGAACACCCACGACTTGCAGACCACCACTGGTGATAATTCGCAAATCGCTTTGGGTTCCTACGGCGATCATTCCACCAGCGGAGAACGTTGCGTTAAGACCTAATCCCGAAGCGTTGATCGCTGCGACAATCAATGCTGCTTGCTGATCGGCCGATGCGGTATTGAGCGGTACGGCGACGTTGTTGAGCCCAACCGTTCCGTTCCCATCGAGTTCGAAGACGACCGAGCGAGCGCCTGACTGGATCGAGAAGGTTTGTCCGTCGAAAATTCCTTCAGGGGCACCATTGTTGGTCGGAATCTTCAATCCGTAAATCGGAGTCGTTCCGGTCCTGCCCGTCGCGGTGATCCGGCTCGTTGCTGGAATGAACTGGATCAAGTTGCTGCCGAGGATCTGCATTTCGCCGTTGCCGATCGATTTGACCGTAAGGTTCAAATTCGCCGAGTTGATCGCCGTGACGATATTCTGAGCGAGGATCTCTGGCAGATCGGAATTCAGGAATCGGATCGGAGTGTTGCCTGTGACAAACGCGTCGTTGTTGTCGAACTCGAACGTCACTCTGCGGAATCCGTCGTCGACTTGGAAGGTCGTTCCGTCGATGGCGGTGTTCGAGAAGTTATCAGCGCTCGAGGGAACACGCAGTACGATGCCCGTCTCGACCTCGAAGTAATGCGGTTGAAGTTCCGCATCGATGATCGTGTAGGTCGTTCCATCGATGAGCGAACGAGGCTCGATCGCTTGGATCAAATTCTCGTTGGTGTTTACAAACCGGATCGTGTAAGCCGCACCGCTTTCCCAGAGACCCGAAAGTGGGGTCAAGCGAATAATGTTGCTCGTCGAATCGTATCCGAAACGGTAGTCTTGACCTTCGATCAAGGTCGTGCCGTTCTTGGCGATGATCAACGAGTTGCGAGTGACGGTCTTGCTGTCGACCCCGGTGCCTTGGGCGTTGAAATCCAATGCCGAGGTGTCCAAAACTTGCAGGTCGAAGTAAGCCAGCGAATCGCTGACCAATTCGATGATCCCCGGGGTTGGGTTTGAATCGGCACCCAGTGTGTCATTGTCGCGTGGGAAGAGGGACAGAACCGCAGGACCGGTGAAGTCGGAGCGGTCGGATGCACCTCGGTCCTTGAAGACCGACTCGCCGAGTCCCGGAGGAGCGACCACGTTGGGATCATCGGTCCGCAATGCACCGGTGATGTCGATCGCAGGAGCGATGATCGGCGATGGAGCCAATCCGAGCGGTTGCTTGACGGCCAACAGTGCGGCTCGGTCGACCAAAGAGTCGATCGATGAATCGATGGCTGCCGATCCGGGAACAGGATAAAGGTTTCCGTCGACCGCATCGGTAAAGAGCGGTACGGACGGTCCGACTTGGATCGGGAATTGACCTACGGTAACCCCGGTGGCGTTCGTCGTGTTTCGCTGGTAAAGGGTTCCGCCGATGACTGTCGAGGTACTGGTGTTGGCGACCGAAATTCCGGTCGTGCTGTTGGAGATGATGTTGTTGAGCAACGTCGGGCTAGCGTTGGCACCGACACGGATCCCGGTTCCCGAGGTACCGAATCGCAAGCCAGGGCGGCTCGATAGAGCCCCCACGGCGTCGATGTCCGCACCGACAGAGTCACCGCTGGTTGGTCCATCGCCCGGTTCATCGGTCAATCGAACGAACTGCAGTTGGCTCAGCGAGTTGAATCCGAACTGATCCAGATCGATGTAACGATTGCTAAACGAAGCGGATCCTACGGAAGTGTAATTGACACCGTCTGCCGACACCTCGACTCGGACGAGTTCAGGCAGGCCGACTTCGTAGACAGCCAAGTCAGGTCGAACGTCGTTCGAACCGGTCAAGAAGTTGTCGGTGAACTGGACGACCAGCACACCACCGCGACCGAGCGACACGGCACCTTGGCCTGGAATCGGCTCACCGATACCGCTGTAATCTGGAGCTCCGACGGCGTTGCCTGGAACTTGCAGGCCCGCGATCGGAGCGTCCACACGCGTGACCGATCCACCGAAGATCGTGTTGTTGACGATCCGTGCGAACGGAACCGATGCGGGAACATCGTTTGGTCCGTTTAGCGGGTCGCCCCCGAGATCGATACCCCCACCGATGTTGCTGATGAGCTCATTGTTGACCATCACCGCTCCGGGGATCAATCGCTGGTTGTTGATCGTCAGCGTATTTCGCACCGAGCCTGGGTTCGGTGCCCCCGAAACCGGATCGCGGACGTCGGCAGTCATGACGACCCCGAAACCCGAGGAGAACGAGATGCGTGAGTTTTCGATGAGCACTTGGCCTTGATCACGCGATGTATTGCGGTCCCCTTCGAGGTTCGTCGTCAATACATTTCCAACGGCCGATGGAATCGAAACCCCAGTCGCACCCGAGATCAAGATCGCATCCGAAGGTTGCCCACCTAGCCCTGAAACAGGGAATGCCACCACGCGGATTTGGGATTGTACGGCTGGCGAGTTGATAACACTCAGAACCAACGCTGCAACTTGGACGCTCGTGAGCGATACGTTCGGGTCGAAAGGTATCGCCACGCTCCCTTGGGTTACCCCAAATCCAGGATCGAGCGGCAAAAGGGTCGAATCATCGAACTCCAGCCGGACCGTATTGTTGCCGTCGGTGATCGTGAAGGACAGCCCATCCGATAGGCTAGAGGAATCCTTGAATCGAACCTGAGGGCTACGTGTGACGAGGTAACCTACCGATGGTCCAACGCTTACGGTAACCGATCCGAGCAAGAACAGGTCGCGGGTGTTCGATCCACTGGAGCTGCCATCGACGCCCAGAGCACTGGTCTCCAGGACGCTTTGCACGCCTGGGGAATTCACAGCGTCTCGGAAACGGGCCGCAATGGTTTGTGCGGATTCACCAGCGACAGGATCGTAAGGGATCGGGAAGTTGCCCGGACGCACTCCACTACCTGGTTGACCGCTGGGGATCGAGATATCGTCGAATTCAAAAGTGATCGAGTTGTTTCCATCGCTGACGGTGATCGTCTCTCCGTCGGTGATACTCGAAGCGTCGTTGAATCGCAGTTCGACCGCTCCGCTGAGGGCTTGATTCGGATCGAAAGCTTGGGTCAAGCGAATGCGCTCGTTGACGCTCAAGTTGTTCGGATTGTTATTGCCACCGTTGTTGGTCGTGCGGGTCGAAAGCGGCTGACCATATTCGGAACCTCCGCGAATCTCGACTTGATAAGGACCAACGAGGATCTCGCTTCCGCTGCCCGGGACAGTCGTAAAGGTCGTATCGGGTGGAGCGTTGGAAACCGACTCTCCTCTTTCAGCAAGACCGATGATGAAGTCATCGAGATAGAGTCCCTCGAAGTTGTTGTTCTGCGATCGGGTCGCAGGGTGCAATCGACCGAGAACATACTCGGAGAACTCATCTCCATCGCGAAGACCATTGACGCTAAACGGACCGGCATCGCCTACGGTTACTCCGGTCAGATCGATCGCGTTGGTGTTTCGACGGAACGTGGTATATGTATCGAGTCCAGGAGCTAGGTTCTCCTCAAAGGCTCTTGCAACGGCCGCTGCGACTTCGTCGGCCGTCATGTTCTGCAGAATGTTTACCGACACGTTCGAGGCGTTGGCGGATTGATACTCTCCATCGGTTCGAATGTTCGAGTTTGGACCGACGACCAAATCGCTGATGCCGTCGAGTTGCAATCGGTTTCCATTGAGGCTTGGATTGAACCGTGGCGAAATATCTAAGGTCACTTGGTACTGGCCTGTGGGACCAGAGGAAGTCCTGCCGGTTGCGATCAGCGGGCTGTACTCGTTGATGCCCGAATTGCTGATGCCGAAGTAGTAAGTTCCGGACTTGGCGAACGTGTGCGTTAGCGCCACGTCAAACTGAGTGGCAGTCGATGCACGGGCCAGTTCGTTTCCTAAGGAATCAAAAAGTCGGACGCGAGGATTCAGAGGCGAGCCGACGAGGCTTGCTGAGACCGCAAGGTCGATCGTGGTCCCTTCGTCGGCTTCGAATTCAATCATATCCACGTCGGCACGCACCGCATCGGGTTGTTCGCCCGGTTGCAGAACGAAATCACCGATCGCTCCGGTCGCAGTCCATTGGGTCAGCTCTCCAGCCGCAATGGAAGTCTTAAGGGCCGTGCGGAAGACTTCCGAACGGGCTTGCGGTTCCAAAACGTTTGCCGTCAACGCCTTGGGCACATAGGTCGCAGCGTTTAGAGACGCGAGCACCTTCTGGGCGACTTGCGATGGAGAGTCGCTCGTCGAATAACGGATCACGTTTCCGCTAGGACTCGTGCCGGTACCATCCCAGAACACAAAGGTCGTTCCTCGTAGCGAGATGGTCTCGCCGGAGCGGATCCCGACGCCGGACGGGAAGACCAACGTCGCTCCCATTTCAATTTCAAAGGTTCTGCCACCGATGCTGAACGTCTGTCCATCCCGCAGTTCGCTCGCCGATACGGTTCGCAATTCAGGACCTCGGCTACCGAAGCTGTTGAAGCCTAGGCCACCGGCGGTGCTGAACTCAAATCGCAATCGCACTTGACGGTCGCCAGCAAACTGAGCCAGAGAGACTCGGGCTTGTCGCCACGAGGTCCCCGGAGGTGCCACGGCTTGTCCGGGCAAGGAGTTTGGACCTACCGGGCTGGGCACATTATCGACCAACGTTTCGATCGCTGTTTCCGAGGCGTTGTTCGTCGCCATTTGGACCCAGTTGTTATCGTCGCCGGCAGCGTAGACACGGAACGAGTCCCGCATCGGATTGAAGGTGTTATTGACCAAGCTCGAGGCTGCATCTTCGGAGGCCAAGAAGTAGCTGAAGTAGAGGGTCGGCAAGTCGGCTGCCGTGAGGTTCTCGAGCGAGAACGTCTTGCTCTCCATGACCCCAGTGGCTCCACCAGGGAAGTTGTACGTATTCTCTAGAGCCTCACCAAAGGCTCGCGGTTGGGCCAGCGGATTCGTACCGGTGTTGAAGTTCGCGTTGCTGTGCCCGAGATCTTCGTACCCGAAGTACCAACTCGTTCCACCGAGTCCGGAGGTATTCCCCTCGATATCCGCGGAGATACCATGGCCCGCGTTGGCCGATCGCCGAGTGGTTTGGTGCCACAGGTTGTAATCGAGGTTTGAGAAGGCCAATCCATCGAAACCGGAACTACCTGTATCGACAAAGGTCGATCCGTTGGCGAAGACCGGTTGCAGGATCCCGTTGGTGTCAAACGCGTAGATCCGACCGCCGACGGTCGAACCAAACAGCAAGTTCGAATAGGCACCGTTGGCTACGTTGCGAGGTCCTGCGGTCAGTCCCGTGAATTGCAAGCCAGTCAACTGGTAGGACGAAGCGACATAGGTTCCGATCGCGCCAGGGCGATTGCTAAAGAGCTCACCGCGAGAGACACGGAACAATCCGCCAGCGTCGCTGACTGCATACAGATTCCCATCGATCCCTGCGACACCCCGAACAAAACCGCCAGGGGCGATACCGATGCGTCGCGTGGATCCGGTTGTTGAGGTCACCGTCGCACCAAGGACCGTCACTTCGTTGCGATTGATCCCGCTCTCGACGGCCGAGAGTCCTGGGAAGCCCGAGGTGTTGATCGCTTGAACGACTCGCGTTGCGATGACCGCCGACGTATCGCTGGCCAAAAAGTTCACGCCGATGCGCCCGCTACCGATCGTGCCGTTGGTTTGCTGATCGACCGCGACTCCACGATTGACCAACGTAGCGAAGCTGCCTACCAACGCTCCAGCGAAATTCAGCCGGTTGCCTTCAAAGCCAACTTCGATTCCCAGGGGAACCGCATCGGCCACTGCACTAGCGAACTGGGCATTGTTCATGCTGGTCTGGTAAAAGACGGTTCGAACACCTGGAGTCGGAACAGGCGTGACCCCGGTGGTGATTTGATAAATCACACCGTCGATCGTGAATTGATCCCCATCGCGAAGAACTCGGTTCGGGAAATTGACCGGATCGAGATTCAGTTGCAGTTCAGGTCCAGCGTTGAACTCGATGATCACATTTTGGTTGGTCGACAAGCGGAGCGTCACGGTATCTCCGTCGTTGATCAACGATCGGACCGAGTTGGCGATCGTCTCGGTCGCTTCGGTCACGGCAAAAGCCGTCGATGTCGTGCCTGCGGCCGCATTGGTTTGGATAAAACCGCGTTCGGTGATATCCGTACCGGCTCCGAGGATCAAGTCGGGAGCCCCGGTGATCGGAATGTTGAATGAATTGTCCAGTGCCGGAGCGCTGATACCTGCCCCGGTGTTCGGATCGAATCGATACAGTACGTTATCAAAGTAGCTCACGCCACGGTTGGCTGCGGCAAAGTTAGCAGTCCGGTTCCGGTTGGCGACCAAGAATCCGAATTCGGCCTCGGTGCCTGTCTGATCTCGGATATCCATGACCGTGTAGGCTTCCGAATCGAACGGAGCTCCCGTGTCCGACAATTCCCCTGCCGTATCGAGCCCTCGAACCGTGAAGTTGAACGCTCCTTGAACACGCGTCGCGGCGGTCCCGGGATTGACCAGTACGTAGTTGAACAAATCGTTGCTCGGGGTTTGGAACCCACGCAAATCCCCGTTGGGTCGAATGAAGGTGTCCTTCATGGACTGGGGAGCAACTCCCACATCGTTTGGAAGCTGACCGGTAAAGGAGTTGGCGATAAAGTACTGAGTCCCCAATGCAGACGCGGCGCTGACATACAGCGGCACATCGCCCAAGCTGTATTCGATCCTCGATTGCATGTCCAGGAAGGTCGGAGTCATCGGCGGAACGGTCGAACTGAGCTGATCGCCACCGACTCGGTCTTCGACAATGAACCTGCCACTCGAAACCGGCAAGATTCGCAGGTTCGACGCGCCGAGCGAGTTGCTCAATCGGTTCGCCAAGACCGTCGGCACTTGGGTGCGATTGGTCACCGCCAAGTAGTATCGGCCAGCGGGCAATTCGACCGGTCCGATGTAAGGATCTAGAGTTCCGGTCGAACCGCGCCCTAAGTCCGCGTTGGTCGCTTGGGAAACTGGCGAGTGGCGATCGTCCAGGATGTTGCTGTTGAGCCCAACTCGAACCAACGAGGCGTTCGAACCGTCGGCTGTCGGAGCAAACAGGTACATCGAAAGATCCGCTCGCCCAATCCCATCGGCATAATCCAGATCAAAAATCGTCGAGAGGTATTCCGCCAGCGGTGTGACCAACTGGGTGTAATCAATCGTAAAGGTAAACCAATCGACATCCGTAGCCGAATCGATGTTGCCGGCCAACGAGATCGTCTTGCGGTCGGTCGTCAGGATATTGCCAAGTTCTTGGGCGGTCACAAACGTGTTGTTGTTGCCGCTGTTGATCTCTGCGGTCTCTCCGACCAACGGTGAGTGACGTGGTACCCCTCTGAGGGTCAAGCCTGTCGAGGCAAATCGAATGTCCGCATAAGCGACCGAGGTTCCAGGGAACTCTTGGTTTTCGCCCAATCGGACTTGCAATTGATAAGCACCCCGCGAGAGTCCTTGGCCGACCGAATCCGAATCGCTCAATGCCGGTGTGCCGACGGCTTGTCCGGCGACTTGATTGCTCGAGCGAACCCGAATGTGGTAAAGCGAGGCTTGGCCGCTTTGCCCGGGTAGAACGACTCGAAGACCCGCATCTTTAGCATTGGTGCTGTAGTCGTCGCGAGGCTCACCTCGGGAAGATTGAGGATAAATCGTAGGTGCACTTTTTCGCAACGACCGGACTGCGTTACCGGGCAAGTTGCTGTAGAGCGGGTTGTTCGCCGCATCGATCTCTTCGAGGTACGAATTGTCCGAAAGGGCCAGAATCTCTCCGTCGGCGGAGATCAGCTCGACGACCGTGTCGAGGTTCGCATCGGTCTTGTCGATATCGAGCCAAACTTCCGTGCCACCAAAGGCATTGAAGCTGTAGACGTCCACATCCGAGGGCTTGTTGATCACACCTTGGATCTCGAACCCGAGTCGAGTGTTCTCGTCTCCGCTGTTGATCGAACCGGCTAATTGACCCAAATACTGGGCCTTGGTCGGATCGTCGTTGGCGCCGGGCGCGTTGGCAAGCGACGATTCCCTCTCGGGAAGTACGCCGACGTTACGATCGTTCGAATACGTCTGCATCGAAACGCCAGCCCACGATCCGGGAGAAGCGATCGAGGTGATGGTCGTCGGAACCAACTCCAGGAAACTGGTCATGCGGGATGTGTTGGACGTCGGCGCGACTTGCCAAGCAAGAGCCGTTGTCACATCGGCAAGACCGTAAATCTGTCCGAGAATCGGATCGGTGATCGGTGGCAAATCGGTAAGGTCGATGTTTCCAGCGGGCGTGTAGGTGGTGCCAGCTCCTTCGATTATATTCGCCAAATCTCGGAATTCGTCAGCGGCAAACCCGAGGTAAGTCGCATTGACCAGATCGATGCCCGGGCTGTAGACCCCACCGTGGGAAAATCCGACGCGTTCCGAGTTGTCGATCGTGTAGGCTCGGAAATCAGGATTGCCCGGGGTGCCGGTCAAGTAGAGGAAGTCATCGCTCGGGAAGAGGATATCTTCATCGAGGTAGTTGATAAACCTGATGTTCCCAAGTGGCGAATCGCTATCGAGCGTCAGCGTGTTGAAAAGTTTCGCAACGCCGTTTTTGAATCTCGACTCGACGGTCCAGCGGACCTCAGCATTGTTGTTGCCTGTGAAGGTACCGCGACTGATGACCACGTCGGGCGAAACGAGCGTCGGCGGTTGGGTGATCGTGGTTGCAGAGAGGCGAATCGCATTTCCATCGCCACCGACATCGATGTAGTTGTTGAACGCAAAGATGACCGCTTCGTCGATGAACAACTGTGTGTTGCCTTGGGCCGTAATCCCGCCCCGCGTCGCAAAGCTACCTTCTCCACCGGCGTTTGGCTCGAAGGAGAAAAAGCCTGGACGGTTGACATCGACATCGTTGTCGATGAGGGTGCCACGATCGACTTCCGGTCCAAACGGCAAGACAATTTCACCCGAGGTTGAATTGCTTCCGTTGTTATCGGTGTCGAAAGCAGGTCGGCCATCGACCCCGAACCCTGCACCGACGGTATCATCGCCGATGGATGTGAGGATCACCGGGAAACCGGGTTGCCCGAGGATTTGAATGCTACCGCCGATGCGGTTGGCATGATCTAGGGGCGTTCCAGTCGCATTGAGTCCGGCGAGCGTCGAGCCGCCGCCGAACTTGACGACCAGACTTTGATTTGCATCGCTCTTGAGTTGCAATCCACCATAGGTGTGCAAGTTATCCGAGGTGATCGTGCTCGAGACGACATGCACGATGTCGGTGTCATCAAAAACCGCTTGCGAGGTAAGCTCTTGTCCACGGACCAACATGCCGTTGATCCCGTTGCGAGATAGGCGATTGCCTCGGACCAAGGCTCCTTGGTTGGCTAAGTACTCCCCGGTGGTTCCCAACTCGCCGGTTTGGCGCCCCGAATCATCCAAGTTCTGTTCAGTCAACGAATTGACATCGATGCTGATCGCAGAACCCGCATTGTCGCTGATTCGGTTGTTGAGGATCTGAGGCTGAGCACCTCGCACAAAAATTGCCGACGCGTCGTTCGTTCCGCGGCCGAGTCGATCCGGATCGCTCGTGTTGGCTTCGTTCCCTGCGGCATTGAACTCGACAAGCGAATTCGCAAGACGGAAATCGGCCTGATGAACTTCAATCGCGTTGAACGACGCAAAGTTCCCCTCGATACGGGTTGTCCCACCCCCGTAGGAAATACGGTTGTAGTCCATCGAGGCTTCGCTGCCATGGCCGACGAAGACTCCGCCCCAATCGCCCGGTGTGGCGGCCGTGGCTCCCCTGTTGCTCGCTGTGTCGAACGTCCCGCCAAATCCATAACGAATATCGTTGATACTGGTCATGATCACCGGCAAGCCGATGGTTCCTTCGGCCACCAAATTCGCGCCGTCGCGGACCTCGATCCGAGATCCACGGTTCTTGACGATCATCCCCGGATCCATGACCAAGCTTCCATCGAGACGCGAGCGGATCTTGGCGGGCAGCTCCACGAGCGCGTTGCCCGATACCGACCCGTTGTCGACAAACGTCGTGGTGATCGCATTGATCTGCGATACGAAGCGGTAAGTTCCCCCGCCGTTTGCGTCGCTGCGATAGATCCGACGCCCGACGTAGGGCAAGTCCCCACCGACGGGTGGGAGATTCGAGAGGGTGATCGAACTGTTTGCAACCACACTCACCGATGCGGTGGGTATCGATGCGAGGCTCTCGTTGCCGCTGGCATCGACATACACGAGCTTGTAATTGTAAGTACCGACGGCCAAGCTGCCCGAACCCGAGCGAACCACAGTAACGACGGTCGTCGGAGGAGAGGCGACATCCAAGACTCCGCCCCCTGGGGTTCCGGCAATAACCAAATTCTCACCTAGAACATGCGGCATATCGATGTCATCGAAGCGGGCCGCAGTGGTGATCGTCTCGAGAGTCTGCGAGGCCCCTGTGCGGGTCTTGATGAACATCCCGTTGATCGTGTTGTTGACGACTCGGTTGCCGTGAATATCTGGGCCAACCCGATCGTAATCGGGGATGAACAGACCGGCAGCCTGGCTCTTGGGATCGCGGAAGTCGTCCTCACGGAAACTGTTCGGCGTGGCGCTGATGGCCGCGTCGGCACTGCGTGTGATAAGGCTGTTGGCGATCGTCGGCCGCGAATCGATGATATTGATCGGCGTGATGACTTGTGACAAACCATCGACGATGACTTGGCCGCCGCCAAATCGAACATCGGCGTGGTAGAGGGCGTTAAGGAACAAACCGGCTCGCTCTTTGTCGGTGCGGGTCGCGTCGCTTCCATCGATGCGGTTGCGGAAATCCAAACCACCCCAATCACCAGGGGATGGTGCCGGTGGCGTGCGATCGGGATTCACTCCGATGCCTGTCGTATCGTGGATCGAGGTGACGATGACTTTGCTGTCGGGAATACCCAACAACTGCAATGTACCGCCGCTGCGATTGACCGAGACGGTCGAACTTCCAACGCTGACTCTCGATCGCCCCATCTTGATGATCGCCCCGGCATCGATCATCACATTGACGTTCCTTGGAACATCGAATGTTGTGCCGTCGGCCAAGGCTTGGCCGAGTCGGTTGAAGCCGATTTCATAAGCTCGATTCGCAGCGTTGCCCAGGATGCGGATCGTAATGGCGCGAGTGCCCGAGGCATCGGCATTGCTCACCGTGGTCGCTTCGGTCAAAGCTCGCGAAATGGTGTTGTAAGGCTGCGCGAGGGTTCCGTTCCCGTTGGCCAGCGCGGTCTTATCGACCCAAATGGTGTACGAACTTCGGTCGGTCGTCGCCGTCGTCGAACGATCTGGCCGAGTGGGAACAAACCAATAGTTGAATACGCCGCCGGGTTTGCCGTCGCCATCTCCATCGATCTGGGTAGGATCGGAATCCGCGTCGGTCAGAGTCGATGCAGCCGGTGGCGCAAAGTCGATCCGCAAATCGTACCTGCCTTCCGAACGCCCGCCTAATCCCGAATCATCGATGGTCGGATCGTAGTTGGCATTCCCCTTGGCACTGACGCCGATGACGTACTCGCCGGGCTTGACAAAGTCCAAGCTGACGCGGGGGTCTTGGCTGAAGTAATCTTCGTTGGCCGCCAGTTCAACCCACTTCGGTTGGCTGGAGCTTCCCTCATTTCGGTAGAGTCGAAGGCTCGCGTCGAGCAAACTCGAGTTCGATTGACGCTCGGCGATCACCTGAACCGAGATCGAACCTCCGGAATCCGGAACCACGAAACGGTACAGATCGATGTCTTTGCCTTCTGGGCGGAAGATGTACTGGCCATGGGTCACATCCGCATTCCCAGGGAAGACATTTTCGACATTCGGATCGGTGATCGGATTGCTGTTTTGGACCGTCGACTGAGGCAATTCGTCGGCGTTGCCCAAGCCGAGCAGAACCCCGATGCCGCGCATGAACGAACGGAACAGTTCCGAGCCGAACAGGTTATCGTCGGCGGTGTTGAACTCTTGGCTATCGATGACAACGGCCGATTGGCTCGCATTGGCCAACAAGGGGCCTGCCGCATAGGTGATGTTATCGCCCGGTTGGTTGGCAGCCACTGGGGTCAAAGCCGTCAAAGGATTGATGACTTGCATGTCCCCGACGCCGATGGTGAACCCTTGGTTATCGCTCTCGACGAATCGAACCCCGATATACTTCTCATAGAGGCTGACGACTTGCCGAGCCATGGTCCTTTGAATTTCGGTAATCGCGTTGAGCTGTACGCTCGAGTTGGCCGTTCCCAATTGGGAGGCGAAGTTGTAATAGATCACCTCGATGCCATCGGAATCCGAACGGGTCACGTGGTGTTGGTAGCGATTATCGCGGTTGCCCGACTCGCTGTTGGATCCGGGGAAATCGAGCGTATAAGGAGTCGCGTTCTTGATCTCGGAGCTGACGATCGCCGCCTTGGCTCCAGGACCTGCGAGCCAGCCCCCACCGAGGTCCATCGCCGAGCTAAAGCGGCTTCCTGGATCGCTCGACGGAGTGATGCTCGTGACCGAAGTGTTGTTGACCGAATTGTCGTTTCCAATCCGCAGCCGCAACGAGGCCAAGGCCAAAGGCCCAGCACCGGGATTGGCAGGATCGACCAAAGCGTCGAGGTTGCGTTCGAAGGTCAGTGCGACACGGTTGAGATTCGCATCGTAATTCACGCCGATGGGTCGGAACGTGATGTCATCGCCGCCGTTGAGCGTGTTGTTGGTGTAGACCAATTGGTAATAAATCGGCTTGACCGCCTCGGCCGAATTGAGCTTATCGCCATTGAAGTAAACATAAACGACGTTCCGCAGTTGCTGCTTGGTCGTCCCGGTGGTGATCACCGGCTGTGGCACAACGGCTTGGATCGTCGGACCGAGATCCAAGTCGAAGCGAACGCTTCGAGAGACCCCGCCGTTGAATGCAAAACCTGCGACATTGCGAAGGGCAAACGGACCGGTGCCGAAGATATCGATCAAGTAGGCATCGTCTGGGAGCGCTTCGGCAAACCGAATGATGACTTCTCGCTTGGTATCGCCCAAGGCGATGTAGGCAGGGGTGATCAACTGATCGTCACCGCCGACGAGATTCAGAGGGGAGTAGGTCGTAGGGTTGCCACCGATTCGCGTTAGGCGATCTCCGCTGACGAGCCGTGCGACGAGCAAGCGTTGGGCTTCGGCAGAAGCGTTGACCGCATCGATCACTTCACCGACGGTTGTCAAAGCCCTGGGGTTGCTATTGAGTTCGATCCGGACGGTCGAACCGTTGACGATGACGTTCGGAGGGGCCGGAGAGTCGAAACTGCGAGAGGTAAATTCGACGCGCACGCCGTTGGCAGCAGCCGCCGAGCCGGTCGAGACGAACTCAGCTTGAAGATTCGAGAGACCCGAATTGAAATTCGTCGAAGCTCGGGCCGAGCCTGCGCCCAGGAGCGGGAGGACTTGACCGGTCGTGACGGTATCGGCGATGACCGTCGTGCCGAATCCTCGGAGCAAGGTCGTGACGATCAACGACGAGACCGCAGGGTCCTCGTTCATCGCCTTGACCAAATCGTTGGCGGTGGTTTTAAAGGCAGGCGCGATGTTCACATCGATGTTGATGCGCTGGCCCTGGACGCTCAGGATCGGATAGCTCACCGGCTTGCCCACAGGCCCGACGGTCCGCGAGGACTGCGTAAAGAAAATCTCCGTTCCGTTGCCCTGTTGGCCAGGCAGCGAGGCGCTGAAGTCGACGACGGCTTGGCCGTTGGTCCCAAGGTCGGTAGTCAGGTAAGCGGCACTGAGCACACCATCGGCACCGGCACGCTTGATCTGGATGCCGCCTAAGGAGTTCGCATCGAGTTCGGCACCGTCGTTGAACCGAAGGACCAACTCCCGGGGACTCGTGTGCAGAACCGTCGGTGTCGAGCTTGCGCCCAGGGCGATCAAGGAGCCTTCGTTGGGCTGGACCCCAATGAGTTGCGGGCCGGTGGTCATCAAGTTTCGAGTCTCGAGAGACTCCAAAACGGAACGACGCACCAACTGCTTCTTGCGCAACTTGTCGCGATGCGAGCCATTGCCTGAAGTAGATCCACTTCCAAAACCAAAGGTTTTCATCGAGAAACCTCGTACAGAGCCTGAGCTTGGGAAAAAACGAAAAATCGGTCCTGCGAACCGTGCCTGAGTCTAATTGCGTCGCTGGCCATTGCAAACCGGGCATCCTGAAGCTTTAGCTGTCCTAAATCGAAGTCGTTGCTAGACTTAGTCGATTTGCGGAAGCGTAGGCCGGCGTTGGTGCTACAATGACAGGCGATTCCTTGGAGATTCCCAATTTGCAAAAGTTCCACGGATCGCCGTTGGCAAAACCGCGAACTAGGGTAATTTGAGACCTCCAGGATGAGTTTAGCGGTCAGGGGCAATCTGCGGATTTTCTCCGCCGAGGCCCAAAACCCCACTCTACGTATCATCCCTAATTCGGGTTATAACCGAGTCCAAGCAATCCTTTTCTTCCATTAAATTGCGGAATTTCGATGTTTCAGTCCCTACAAGATGGCCTACTGAGCGCCTTTAAGACCCTCCAAGGTAAAGGTAAGCTGACCGAAGCGAATATGCGGGAGGGGATCGCCATGGTCGAGCGATCCTTGGTCGAGGCCGACGTCAGCATCGATGTCGTCCGTTCTTTCGTTAAAGACGTCGCAACCGCTGCAGAAGGCCGCCGGGTCCTGCTGAGCCTTAAACCCGACGAAGAATTCGTCAAAATCGTCTACGAAGAGCTCGTCAAGCTCCTCGGTCCCGTCGACAGCAGCCTGCCGCTCAAACGGGGCGAATTGACCACGATCATGATGTGCGGCCTGCAAGGCTCAGGAAAAACCACCACCTGCGGAAAACTCTCGGTCCTGATCAAAGAACAAAAACTCAAGCCGTTTTTGATCGCAGCCGACCTCCAACGCCCCGCGGCGATCGAACAACTCCACGTCCTGGGGAAACAGGTCGGAGTCGGCGTTTTCAGCAAACCCGGAGAAAATGACCCCGTCAAAGTCTGTCGAGAAGGTCTCGAAGCCGCCCGCGCCGCGGGGGCCAATGTCGTCATCCTCGACACCGCAGGTCGACTGGCCATCGATGCGGAATTGATGGAGCAACTCAAACAAATCGACCGAGCCATCCAGCCGACCCAAGTCCTCCTGGTCGTCGACGGAATGACCGGACAAGACGCCGTTAACAGCGCCAAGGCCTTCAACGATGCGCTGAGCCTCGACGGCGTGATCATGACCAAACTCGACGGCGATGCACGCGGCGGCGCCCTGATCAGCGTCAAGGCCGTGACCTCCGTCCCCATCAAATTCATCGGAACAGGCGAACACCTCGATGCCCTCGAACCGTTTCGCCCCGAAGGCATGGCAAGCCGTATCCTCTCGATGGGCGATATCGTCGAGGTGGCCCGCGAAGCCCACCGACTGATCGACGAAAAAGAACGCAAAAGCCTCGAAGAACGGATGTCCAAAGGGATCTTTACCCTGGCCGACTTCCGCGACATGATGCAAAAAATGCGAAAACCAGGGCTGATGACCAAAATGCTCAGCCTGATGCCAGGAATGGGCGAAATGTCCAAAATGCTGGCAAATACCGACAGCGAACGGGAAATGTCACGACTGGCCGGTATCGTCGACTCCATGACCGCCGCAGAACGCAAAGACCCAAAACTCATCGATGGCTCTCGGCGAAACCGAATCGCCAAAGGCTGCGGAGCAAACCCAAGTCAAATCTCCGACCTGATCAAACAATTCGAGATGATCAAGCCCATGATGCTCATGGCCACCCAAGGCTCGGTCGGAGACAAAATGAAAATGCTCCAACAGATGCGGGGAATGATGGCCGACAACCCCATGAACCCCCTAGGAGGAATGAAACTCAAAGGAAATACCGGCAAGCGCCTGACCCCGAAGGAACGCGAAAAACTCCAAAAAGAACGCGATAAACTCCTTCGAAAGAAAAAACGCGGCGACTGACCCACCCGTAAGCGTCCGAGGGAACCGAGTTTGACCGATTTTTTCGCCCTAGAACCGATTTTTCTCTCCCCAGGAGACGATCCTAGCGTTATCATTAGCACCCCTTAGAACCCCCTTTCGTGTTTGGAGAACTCTCTGTGTCGGTACGTATTCGTATGAAGCGGCTGGGCCGCAAAAGTCGACCTTTCTATCGCCTGTGCGCCATCGATCAACGTAGCCCTCGCGACGGTCGGGTCTTGGAAGAACTCGGTCACTACGATCCGATGTGCCGTGAGACCGATGCTCGAGCGATCCTCAAAGGGGATCGAATCGATTACTGGATGAGCGTCGGTGCTCAACCTAGCGACAACGTCCGTATCCTGATCACCAAGTACGGAACAAACGGCTCCCACCTGAACGCCCAACAAGAAGCACTCACTCGCCTCGGGCGTGGCAAACCTGCTAAAGTTCCGGCTCAGGCGTGAGCTTTCGACGGTAAGCTTTAAGCAAGAAAAACAAGCAAGCGGCAGGACAATCGTCTTGGCCGCTTTTTTCGTTTGCGGCTCGAAGTTCACTCGTTTGCGATCCTTGCCAAATTCACCACCAAACCCCTGAACCCTGACCCTGGCTCTATGCAAGCTTCCCTGCGGATCGATGTCGTGACCCTGTTCCCTGAGATCTTCTCCGGGTACTTGACCCAAAGCCTCTTGGCCAAAGCCATCGACAAAGGGCTCATCGAGATCGCTATTCACAACCTCAGGGATTGGTCGGCCGATGAAAAACACCACAAAGTCGACGACCGACCCTATGGGGGAGGACCTGGCATGCTCATTTGCGTCGAGCCTGTCGTACGGTGTGTCGAGTCCCTCCGAGCGATCGATCCTAGACCTGCAGAATTGGTGTTGCTCACACCCCAGGGCCGTCGGCTCGATCAAACGATCGTCGAAGAATTTGCGCCCCGAGGCAGATTGATTCTTCTATGCGGACGCTACGAAGGCTTCGACCATCGCGTCGTCGAGATCCTCAAGCCGACGGAACTGAGCGTCGGGGACTTTGTTCTCAACGGTGGCGAGGTCGCCGCGATGATCGTCATCGATGCTGCAATCCGACTCATCCCAGGTGTTCTCGGGGACGAACAGAGCAGTTGGGATGACTCTTTCTCACGAGGCAATCGCATCCTGGAATTCCCTCAATATACAAGACCTCCAGAATTCCGCGGCGCGAGCGTCCCGGAGGTTCTTCTGAGCGGAGATCACGGCAAGATCGCCGCTTGGCGCGCAGCCCAATCCGAACGACGGACCCGAGAAATACGCTCGGATTTGCTCGATCGATCCTAGAGTCCCGTGCGCAATGCTCAATGCGGCGGACTAAACTGGATGCCACCAACGCCCTTTCCTGCCAACCCCTTGCGCCCCGGGACCATCGCATGCGCCGCCATCCACTTCTCTACCAACTCAACACCCGAGTTTTCTTAACGCATCTGTCTAATCGACTCGGACGCAAGGCAACCTTAGCGGACATCCCGGAGTCGTTCTTGAACGAACTGGTCGACAAGGGGGTCCATATCCTCTGGTTGCTGAGTGTCTGGACGACAGGTCCTCGCTCTGAAAAAGAATCGCGGAGCAACCCTCAATGGATGCGTCAGTTCGAGCTTATGCTCGAGGATCTACAACCCCAAGACATCGGCGGTTCTGGATTCGCCATCGCGGACTATCGCGTTAGCGAACCCATCGGTGGATCGAAGGAACTCTCGCAACTGCGAGATCGATTGAACCAACGAGGTATTCGCTTGATGCTCGACTTTGTCCCGAACCATATGGGACTCGACCATCCATGGCTGAACTCCCATCCGGAGTATTTGATCCAAGCGACCCAAGAGCAGCTAGACGAGCAGCCACAAAATTACTTTCAGGATGAAGTCTCTGGCAAGATCTTTGCCCACGGTCGCGATCCATACTTTGACGGTTGGTCCGATACGGTGCAACTGGATTATTCAAACAGCGATCTGCGCTCGCAAATGCAGTCTGCGCTGCTGGCCATAGCAGGCCAATGCGATGCGGTCCGATGCGACATGGCCATGCTATTGACCCCGAGGGTCTTCGAACGCACCTGGGGCCGGTCGATGAGAGAGTTTTGGGGACCTGCGATCCGCGCGGTCAAGGCTCGCTACCCAGGCTTTGAATTCCTGGCCGAAGTCTACTGGGATATGGAATGGGAACTGCAAGAAGAAGGCTTCGATTACTGCTACGACAAACGGCTTTACGACCGATTGAAAGATCGCGACTTCGTCGGGGTTCGCAATCACTTGAAAGCCGATATCGCTTACCAATCGAAACTTGCAAGGTTTCTGGAAAACCACGATGAACCTCGCGCCGCAAGCGCACTGGATTGGTCGTTGCATCAACCCGCAGCCATCGCCACGTATTTATCTCCAGGCTTGAGGTTCTTTCATCATGGACAGTGGCAGGGGAATCGGACCAAGATCTCGCCCCACTTGATCCGTGCCCCAGACGAAATTGTCGATCCGTCGATCGAACTTTTTTATAACAAAATTGTCGCCTTGCTCGATGACCCAATCTTCCATCATGGGGACTGGGAGTTGCTCAATATCGAGCGCGCTTGGGAAGAAAACTGGAGTTCGGATTGCCTATTGTCCTGGGTCTGGCACGAGCCCCAGAGCCGACGAGTCGTCGTTTGTGTGGTGAACCTAGCCGAGCACGAGGCACAAGGTCGGATACACATCCCGGAATGGCTGAGGGACAAGTCCACCGACACATGGAAAAACCTCTGGAGCGACGAACCCTTCGAGATGCCCAGCGATCAATGGGATGCTGGCTGGTGGACGTTGCACGCGCAAGGCTCACAGATCATCGTTGTCGCAAACGCCATGGACCGCATGCTTGAGCATTCTTGCGTCGCTCCGTCCGAGAAAGCTTGAGCCGATCGATCACCTCTAGAAGGTTTTTCGGAGCGTACTTTCTCTGCTCGAGTCGGTTGCATTTGGAGTCTGGGCAAAAATCACTCTGGGCTAAACCCATCCGATCCACGACCGAGGGATGGAGCGTCTCACCGGTATCACTCCTTTGCGCAATGGAACGCGTGTGATAACCCCATAGCCAATCCCAAGTTTTCGCCTCGTCGTTGCTCCACGAATCAAAACAAGGTCGATAATGCGACAGGTATTCCCAGTCCAACTCCAATCCCAACCCCTCGGCGCGTTCGCACATCCAATGCAACGCCTCATTGGCTAATCCATCTGGGTTGTAACTTCCACCCACATTCGCGTGCGCGCCGGCAAACCAAGCTTGCTCTAAATCCCCGGTCCAACCCTCGGGTCTTTGCCATAGCTCGGGCTTGAAAGCCACCCGACGCTCATCGATGGCCAGGGCCTGATAGGCATGTTTGATCGAATCGTTAAGCCCAACATCGTGATGCGCAGCGTCTTGCAACGCTCCTACCGTATCCCATACACCGATGAGCTTGATCTCGGGGCAGGTGCCGCGCTGGCCGACTTTGCTGAAAACCCGATTCCATTCCAAACTCCCCTCCTGAACTCGAAAGTCGTAACAGCGGTACAACTCCGGCACAAAATAATCCGAGTCCTTTGGCACCAAGCCGGCATAGTTCATGAACCCGGCTAAAGTTCTGACAGAGTAAGCGCCACGACTGAATCCAAAAAAATAGAGATCATCCCCAGGCGAATAGTTGTACAACAAGAACCGGTACAAATTCCTCACATTGGCCTTGAGCCCCTGCCCGGTCGCCGCATTCAAATAGTATCTCGAAAAACCCTCGTCCTGTTCTTTGATCCCCAACCCTTCCAAGTAATAAACGACCTGATGGGTTCCATCGCTGGCCGTGGGCAAGACGGCCCTGGCTAGCTTGGTAACGTTGGTTGGGTGACGTCGGTTCGTCTTTGTATCAATCAAATGGTCTCGGTTATTCCAAGTCCCATCGGCACAAAGGACAATTCGCTTCATAGTCTGTTGTTCCGTTTCTCTAAGCCTTGCAATACGACACGAAGCCTATCGGTCGCCCGGTTCAAACTCCACCTCGATGTACCGCTGCCCAATCTCCGATAATTCGGCTTCAAGATCGGTTCGCAATGGCTGCGGACTCGACAGATAAGGCTTCTCCCGATCCCTATAAAGATCCTCGGATGACTTCGCATTCCTCACCCAAATTGTGCTCGGATCGATCCCCTGGTCCTGCAGGCTCTGGGCGTAGTTACGAACGCTACCGAGGCGTCTTCCGAGCTCGAGCAACAGCCTTCCGTCGGGAATCGTCTCTTCGCGACGCCGTTCGGTCGAGAGAATGGCGCTGGCCTTGGGCTTTCCTCGCTTGGGAACAGGGAGCAAGGTATCCAAAAGACTCCCGATGCCGACGTTCGCTTGGGACTTCTTTCGCTTCGCCTCGTCCATGATCCAAGGGGTCGAGTTGGCGCTTCCGTGATGCCCAACCTTGAGAAAATCGATCGGCTCGGACAAATGCTTTTTGTAATGCATCTCCCACATCACATTCCAGCTCCCATTTCGCTTACCCTCTGCGTATTCGCCGTTCCACTCCGCATCCCCCACAAACAGCAGCCTGCGTTTGCGCCAAGTGATCATCAGGACCACGCTCAAATTGTTCTGGATCGAAGACTCCAATCTCGCAAACTCCAATCCGTTGGACTCCATCCGCGAACGCAGTTTCTCGAAATCTCCGCGGCTGATGTTCTTAGGGATGAGCGCTTTAGGGTCAGCCGCATCCGCCTGGAACCCTTTGGATCGAGCTTCGGCAACCCCGGACGAAAACCTTTGGAGCAACCCGTCAGCCTGCTTGCCAAGATAATAATGGTCGATGTCCCTCTCGGGACCCAAGACATCGATCGATGTTCCAGGGGGAAGGTTTTCCACCCCCAACTCTTTGGCATTCATTCCACTATGAACAAACTTGGGCTCAATCTGATTTTTCTTCGGCAGCGTTTCGAGGATCAGCTTCTCAGCATTTTCGTTCGTTGCGGAGAAAAAGGATGCAAGCTGCGCAACATCCCCTCGGAGTCGCTTGCTGCTTGCTAATAGCTTACCCATACTCATTTGCGCCAATGACCGAACTTGCCGCACTTTCTTGGCCTGCGGGTGCGCTGGGTCCATGCCAACGCTGATCCAAATATTTCGGACTTGGATGTCCTCGAACCAAGCGGCCTCGAACCCCTTCAAATGGTCAGCGTGACGATGGGTCGCGACGATCAGATCAAGCCTCTTTTTGCCAGGTATCTCCGAATCGGGAAGCTCGCTCTTGAGGTGCTCGATCGCCTGCCTCAAGAGCTTGATGCTACCTAAGGTCCCGCAATCGATCAGGATATGGAAGCCTCCATCTCGATTCGGGATCCGAACATAGATGCAATCACCAAAACCGACGTTGTAAGCACGTACTAGTAGCTTAGATTCCATGGACGCTCTCCGAGGGAGTCTGTGTCGTGGTCAAGATTTCCAAGATTCCGACCCGCGAAGTGACCGTGGGGGGTGCGCTCAAAACGGATCGACCCATCGGGCATCGACAGCGCGATCAATGGCGGAATACCGCGTCCGAGGATCCCAAAGTCCGTCCCGACGATACTTCCGATTTCCCCTTGTGAGATTTGGATCGCAAGATCCTCAAGGAACTTCTCGCGTCGGACTTGCCCCGACTCGATCGCCGCTTGCCAGAGTCGATCGATGCTCCGTTTGCTCTCTTCGCTCGTTGGGCTCTCTATGCTCGGCGAATTTTCTATGCTCGGCGAATTTTCTATGCTCGGCGAATTCGCTTTACTCTTGTTGCTGAGCGGCCGGTCTGAATAAGTGCGCGAGCCCGGTTTGGCAGACCAACTGAGAATGTTCCCTGAGTGGTCAAACACCAGTGTTCCACCGCAAAGCATCGCCGTTTGCATCGACTGGTATTGTCCGAAACGCTCGCCAAGGAGTTCGACATCTTCACTCCAAAGGTACTGCAAGACGAACTGCTTACCTAAGGGCCGATTGCTCTCATCGAGCTTGTCCGTTTCGTAAAGATCGATCACCGTAAAATCGCAGTTCAATGGAATCAGGAGCTCCTGGCGGTTATCGTCCAAGAGTCGGTAAGCCGACTCGGGAGACCCTATGATTTGCTCGATACTGCGACGGATAGTTAGCCGACGTGGTCGATACATGAGGCGTTCGAAATTCCTAGCTCGCTCGATGGCTTCATGCGGGGCCTCAGGGCCTTCACCGCCGTAGCGATCCTCTAGAATAAAACGGTCCGAGTGTTTGAGAGATTGAACATCGAGCACGTCAAAAATCCCACGATCTCGAAAAGCTTGGGAGATGACCGATATCCATTGGTTGTTGTCCGCAGGATCGCACTGCTGGTGCCATCGGCAGATGGCGAAAGCATAATCGCGAAAACTGATGTCGACCGGTGGTAGCAAATCGAGCGATTGGAGAGTGAGTCGACGCAGGGTATTGGTCGCGTTCCAAAAAACTTGACGGGGCGTTCGGCTCTTTGTGTTTTTACTGCCATTCCATTTCTTACCCATGCCGGTGAGGATATCGAAGATCGCCCCGGAGAGAACCTCGGACAAATCGTGATGGCTTGTCGTCCCACCCATGCTTTTCATCGTCTGCTGATTCTTAAAGGAACGCAGATAAGGCCGTCCGGCAAGCGCCTGCCCAAACCTCTGTGCCAATTGCTGAAAATCCGTAGCGTTCTGGAATTCACCTTCGCTCGCCTTGGCAGACTGTTGCCGGAGTTCCTTGTCCTGCAGGCAAACAATCAGTGCGCTCAGGTCGCCAAAAAACTCGTGGAAGGCGTTCGATTCGACAGAGGGACTGGCATAGAGTCGAGGGCGAATCCCATCGAGCAATGCATGACCGAATTCATGCGCGACAATATGAATCGATCGGCAAGTGTATTCGATCTGGCCCTGAGCATTCTCGTAGTAATAGAACTGCAGTGACTTGCTCTGACGATCATAGTAAGCGTTCTGATCATAACCTGCGTGGGGGACGAGAATCAGTCGGCTTCCCTCAAAGGCCCACGGAATCACTCGGCCGAGCGCATTGCCATGTTGAAACATCTCCAGAGCTCGCCCTAGCAATGCCCAAATGCTAACTTGGTCTCTCTGAAGATCGCTCTGGGCTTGGAATTGCCTGCGCTCATCCTGCCATTGCGCGGGTGGTTCGATGGTTTCCGCATCGTTGTCGTAATCGACCACTGCGAATCGAGAGCTCGTCGGTCCGTCTGCCATGTTGGGCTCCCAGGGGGCTCGGATGGTGTCGATCGAACGCCCCTCTGAGATCGGATCCAGCAGAAAAGGATCATCAAAACTGGTGGGGTGCTCCAGATAATTGAGCTTCTCCCTCAAGGACTTAGGGAGTTGATTCGACTGGGTGTAGAGACTTATCCGCTCTTCTTTACTTAAGAATACCTTGGAGCTTTCCGCCTGAGATTTCGACCGACTGGATTTCTTTGGACTCAAGGCTTCCGCTCCGAATTTCTAGGCTGGAATCTACAGGACAATTATAGTGTTTTTTGCATCGGTCTCCAACGTTCGGCTGCGATGTGACTTGTAAAAAAAGAAACCGCTAAGACGCCGCCGCTTGCGCGCCATGGTAGATCGATTGTCCCCAATCGATCGGAGCCTCAAACCACCGTAGCCTGTAAGACGAAACAGCCATAAGACGCCGCCGCTTGAGCGTCGCGACGAGCCATTGGGGACAATGGCTCTACACTCCAAACCGAAAAATCTAAGTCGCCGCCGCTTGCGCCTCGGGCCGAGCCATTGGGGACAATGGCTCTACCAATCATCCGACCATCAATGCTGATAGTAAGGCGATATCATCCAATAAGCGATCACGCCAGTGATCGAGACGTATAGCCAGATCGGATAAGCGAACTTGGCAATCCGACGATGCTGATCAAACCGTTTCAGAAGGGCAAACCACAAGGCTCGAAGTACCAGGGGCAAAACCACCAAAGACAATAGGATGTGCGACAGAAGGACAAAGTAATAAACCGCCCTTATCCAACCCTCGCCCCCAAACCTCGTCGATGGGTTCGTCAGATGGTACAGAACATAGCAAACCAAAAAACCCGCCCCGAGGCCAAAGGCCGTGAGCATTGCGCTTCGATGCATCGCCACATTCCCCACTCGAATGCAAATCCAACCGATGACCAAAACCGCACTCGTGACCATGTTGATCGCGCCGATGCAATGAGGCAATTGCTTGGTCCAACTCCCTAAATCAAATTTTGTCGGTATGGCCAACAATAGGGCAACCACCAAAGGGATCGCGATGGACAAACCATTGGCCACCAGCATCGCTTGGCGATCGGAGGCAAAAAACGGTGTAGATGGTCGATTCGTCATGGTGAGTTGGATCTGAGGGATTCGTTTCGGCTTTGCCGAGGAAGGAGGTTCAAGGGACAGGCTCGCTGGTTATTATTCACTGCCTGACAATCCCCCGGACATGTTGCTCGTCGACCGGATGAATGATCCCAACCTCGGTGATGATCGCACTGATGAGCTCGGCCGGTGTGACATCGAAGGCCGGATTGTAGACGCGTACATTCTCAGGTGCGGTCCTTTTTCCAAAGGCCAAGGTGATTTCCTCGGGTTTTCGCTGTTCGATCGGAATGTCCGCCCCGTCGAGAATCGATAGATCGAAGGTGCTCGACGGCGCGGCGACAAAAAACGGAACCCCATGATGCTTAGCCAAAACAGCCAATCCATAAGTTCCGATTTTATTGGCCGTATCCCCTCGCGCCGTAATCCGGTCGGCCCCAACAATCACATATTGAATCTTGCCCTCACGCATCACCTGCGCGGCCATCGAATCGCAAATCAACGTGCTAGGTACACCATGTTGCTGCAATTCCCACATCGTCAAGCGAGCCCCTTGCAACAACGGCCTGGTCTCATCGGCATAGACCTCGATCTCTTTGCCCTGATAGTGCGCCGTCAAGATCGCCGCCAAGGCGGTTCCAAACTCCGAAGTCGCCAATCCTCCAGTATTGCAGTGCGTAAGAATCCCACTGCCAGGTTCAAACAACGAAGCTCCATACTCGCCGATCGCATGGCACATCCGTCGATCCTCGTCGTGAATCTGGCGGGCTTCACGCAAAAGCTGATTGGAAAGCTCAAGGGCCGAAGCCAGATTGCTGTTGCGATCGATGATCCGTCGCATGCGGTCCAACGCCCAGAATAAATTCACCGCCGTCGGACGACTCGTCGCCAAGTAATCGCAAAGCGATTTTGCATGCTCGAGAGACTCGCCAATCGAAGCCCGACGGCTAACCAAGGACTGCATCCCTGTGACGACAGCATAAGCGGCTGCGATACCGATGGCCGGAGCCCCTCGCACCCTCAGCGCGACGATCGCCTCGTGGGCCTCCTGAACGCTTCGAATCGGTACCATCTCTACACGGTCGGGCAAAATCGTTTGGTCCAAGAGCTCGAGTTGCCCAAGCGTATCGCCTTGCCATCGGACGGAAACATAAGGGCTAAGGCCCTGCGGGGCCTGGGTTTGCTCATTCATCGATTCAATCAACAGCCTTTCTATAACCCGACTCTTTTGCCGTCCCTAGAACCCGACCTCTAGGATTCCATTCATGACCATCCAGTGCCCAGGGAACGTGCACAGGTAAGGGTAACGGCCGGGCTTGTCTGGTACCCGGAAGTAAATTGCCGACTCAGCACCCGGCTCGATGATGTCGGTATAACAGATCACCGCATCGGACTCCGGCACATACTGCTTGAGATAAGCGTCCGGAGAACCGATCAGCCGGTTGGCAAGGTCCCCTACCCTATCGAGAGTATCGGGTTGAATCAATGCCCAGTTGTGCGGAACCACATCGGGATTGATGAACTTCAATTTGAGGATCTCCCCAGGCTTGGCTTGCATTCTCTTGACGGAAAATTGCAAGTTGTCCATCGCTTGAACCTCTATCTCTCGGGCTCCGTCGAGCTTCTTTTGCCATGGATTGGCCACCCTCTTGGTCAACCAATCGAGATCCTGCAACATCGGATGGGGCAACTTTTTGGCGATCGCATCGCGAGCTACCAGCTTGGGGGACTCATATGCCCTATCCATCGCATTGACGGTTGCAAAGAGCTCGCAGGGACGGGCCATACCAATGTGCAAAAGCAAGTGCAGTTGGCTGCAAAGCTGCAAATCGGGAATCTCAAGAAACAGACTCTTGGAATCCTCCGAAACAATCACCGAGCGGATATCGAGCACGTCGTGCCCCATCGCCCCTTGATGCATGACCGAGTACTCGCGAGACCCATAAGCAGGGGAATAGCGGTAGTTCCAAGCCTGCGCAAATTGCTTGCTCGCATCGTGGGCCGTCGCCGCGTCGAAAGCGCTCGAAAAATCGACACGCACCCCGTTCTCATGGACATGGAAACCCGTTGGCAGAACCTCAGGGTTGCCCGTGTACCGAAGCCGCTCGAAGCATCCTGCGGCAGGAGTGTAAGTCCCCCAGCCATGCATGCCCGTGGCGTAAATCCAACCGTCTTGCGGGCGGACCCGCGCTCGATGCACCCCCGAACGGAAGTCTCCGGGCAATGGACTAAATGCACCTTGCCACTGCGTGCCAACCCGGTCCCGAAGCAAAAGATGCATCGTTCCTGTACCAAACGACGTATGGACAATCTGGCCGTCGAGCGGACCGATCGTCGAACTGTGCACCTGCACCTGCCCACCGCTTGAATTGTCGATTCCACGCGGAAGATAGAGCATCGGCAATTCAATCTTCTGATTCGGTCTTGGCCCCCGATACCCGTAAAACGGTGGCGGATCGTCCGCGTAACGAGCCGCCGAATCGACCCCTTCGCGAGATGGGACCAAACAGATCATCGATGTCGGAGTCCAATCTCCTTCCGAACAAGGGACCGTTAAACTGCCATCGTCGAGCAACCCAAGGCCATCGGGGTTTCTAAAGCCCGTTGCGATCACACGCGCCTTGAGACCCTCTGGACTGATTCGCACGAGTCCCTCATTGCCCGAAGCAAAATAAAAGTAACCGTTTGCATCGCGCTCCAATCCGCAGAGATAGTCATGCCCGGATGCCGAGGTGGTATAAGCGTTCGAGAAACACTCGTAAAAATCGATCTCGTCATCGCCATCCAAGTCATGCAAACGACTGATCTGATTGCGCCCCAAGGTGTAGATTTTGTCTTCGTGGACAACAACTCCCAAGAGATGATGCATCCCGGCCGCAATCCGCTTCCATGTGGCTTGCTCGGTGTCGAGCCCCGATACCATCCACACGTCCCCCTGCATGCTCACGACCACCCCCCGGCCATCACTCATGAAGGCATGGGCGCCCGCAGCGATCAACGTATTCCATGGATTCTCCGTCGGCAATTCGATCGTGTCGACCACATAGCCCGCCCTCCCCTTGCCAAGTCGAATCGGCGTCTGAAACGTCTCCGGCCATTGAGGCTTTCCACCCAGAAGAACATCTTTTTTCGGATGCTCTCGAGCCGGTGCGATCGTTCGCTTCCATCCCCCATCGGCATCAAAGCCCAAATGATCCAAGTACATCATGCCCTGATGCTCAACAGCGAAAATCACCTCTTTGCCACTGCGATAGATGCCCCGATAACGAGCCCCCTGGGCTCCCGGGACCAACTGCCGGAAAGAACCAGCCCAATCCCCAAGCGCCTGCTTGGTCCCCTCGATCCTGAATCCATCGATGTACCCATGCCGTACATCCGTGAATCGAACAAAGCCGCCTGTCCAAACGGCCTCGTAAGCCAACGTGTCGGTGTTGAAGCAGGCCGACGCCTCTTTTTCCCCAACGATGCGAATCGCAACGGTCCGCGGTACCGCTTTAGCCTCACCGACCAAAACGTTGCTTTGCATCGAACCTAGGTCCACTCGGTTCCACTCGTCACCCTTCCAAGTCTCCTCTTTCTGATTGCCCCAATGCCCAAACTTGCCCCCGTCCAACCCAGGAAATGGCTCGACCCATGCCGGCCTGTTCTTCATCGCCGCAAAATGCATCGCTTGCTTGGTATACCAGTCATAGACTCGATCCCGATTCACATGCTCCTTGTGATTCGGATAGTGCTCAGCAATCAAAGGCTCGGTGGTCCAAGCAAACTTCGACGGCTCATGGGTACTGGCCGATCGTATCTGAGCCTCAAGACTCGCAAGGTCGATCGGGTCGTTCCCCAACCCCATGAGAAATCGAAGCAGATCGGCCTGCTGCCCCAAAGGCAACGTCTCGAATAGACCCGCAGGCATCAGCGAGCCACTCGGAGCAATCTGCTCGATCGTCTCGCGTTCCACCGAACGCTCCTTACGCGTCGCAGGATCCACAAAAATCAACGGCGAGGACTCAAGCGAAACGACATACCCAGTCCACACCTGCGAATCGTCCGTCTGGATCTTATAAGCTTGGTAAGCAGGTTCCTGGCGACGATTGGGCCAAAGCAAACTCTCGGCCAATTCCACCCCCGAACGCTGCTTGCCAATCTGAGTCAACTCCGGACCGATGATCCCCCCTGCACTGCCGATCCTATGGCATGAAAAACAAGCCAAATTCGCTCGGGTAAAAGCCTGCAACCCTCGCTGCGAATCCCCCCGCGATAGAGCCTCCTTGACCAACTGCTCGACTCGCTCCTGCGAATAAGCCACCTCCTGTGCCACGACCTCTGCACCCAGTTCCCAAGTGACCGAGCCGAAGAAGATAAAAATTGCTAGCAAAAAATTCTTGTTCATCATCCAAGCCATGCGGGGATCGAGGAGCACGGAAGTTTGCATCTGTCCACAAGTTCCCTGCGGAGCTAGGACGAAGATACAATGACCATCGGAATCAAGGATTATAGTCGATTTTTAGGCTGGAATTTGGCTGATCATGCTGCATCTGCAATCTCGATTTCTTGCAAACGCCTGGGCGCTAGCTCTGGCCGGTTGCATCGTCCTTGCTCTGTGCCCCCAAGCTTCCTGCCAACGCGTCGATTTGCAGCCGACGACAGACCCCATCCTCACGCCCCGCAAACTCGATCTTCCCAAGTCCCTCGGGGAGGTCGACGACCTTGCGCCAAGCCCGATAGCAAGTCCGACGGCCAGCGAACTCAAGGAGCTAAGCCAATGGGTCCGCTGGCTATGCCTGATGAACTTGCCCGAAAACGTCGAGGACACTCGCAAGTGGGGCAAGCAACGACGGGTCTGGGACGGCGTCGATATGAAGCTCGACGGGCTTCGCTTGGATACCAAACAGCGATGGAAGATGGCCAACGATGGGACTTGGTCTCGCTACCTGATCGAATTTGTAGATCCAGCCAAGGAACTTCAGGTTGAGGTCAAGAAGTTCGACGTCACCCCAGACGGCAAGCGATTCACGACAAGTGTTTGGGTCGTGGCTCCATTGAAACTCTTCGGTCGGGTCAACCAATTCGCGCGCGATGTCCAATTGATAAGCCTCTCGGCAAAGGCCGATGCGACGGTCCGTATGAAAGTCGACTGCCAAGTCGACATTCAATTGCTGCCGATCTCGTTCCCGCCGGATGTGGAGTTTCGGCCCAAGGTCCTCGACGCATCGATCGAGTTATTGGATTTCCAGATGCACGAGATCAGCCAGATCCATGGTCAAGCGGCCGAATGGATCGGGGAAGGAATCGAGGATATCCTCGATCGAAAGCTTGCTGAGTATCGAGACAAGCTCGTTATCAAGATGAATCAATCGATCGCCAAGCAGCAGGACAAGCTTCGAATCTCCGCCTCGAAATGGCTGACAAGCTCGATGAACTTCAAGCCTAAGGCTTCGAAGACCGAAGATCCGAACGACGAATAAATCGCTCTCGAAGACCGGCCTAGGTCTCGTACTGGACCTTACCATGCTTGCTGGCACGGCTGATCTTGTCCATCGCGTAGAGGCCCGAGAGAACAAACTCAACGCAGGAGGCTCGGATGGCCGGGTGCTCCGATGCGTTGACCTCAAAGGCAGTATCCCAGACCGGTGGCACATGCTTGAGCCGCTCGGCATAAGCCTCGCTAGGCAGCAGATCCCCGACCTCGATGCGCACCCCTTTGCTAAAGATCTCGGAGATCTGGGCCAACCCATACTCCTGCACGTACTTCTCAAAGACCACTTTGATGGCGCTGGCGATGAGCGCATCGAGGACCTTACGCTCGGACATTTGATGCGAACCCATCAAGTCCAACTCCAGCTTGCCGAGCGATGAGGTTGCCAAATGGCCAAGATCGCTGATGCGGGGAACGGCGAGCGGTTCCTTGAGGATCACCGCCCGATGGCGCGCCGAAGCGATCATCGTGCGAAAATTCGCAAGAGAGAATCGTGCCGATACCCCGGAGGCTTGGTCGACATACTTGCTTGCTCGGGCTTGGGAGGTGATCTCTTCGATGATCTCCATCATGAAATAAGGGATCTGCACAGGATACTTGCCACCCAAATCGGTACCCACCTCTTGCAGGAGAATCTCGATCCCTTGCTCGCGATCCTTCGGGTAGTGGGTCTGAATCAGCGAACCGATCCGGTCTTTGAGCTGCGGGATGACCTTGCCGCTGCGGTTGTAGGTGCTCGGGTTTGCCGAGAAAAGAATGAAGATGTCCAAATCGAAGCGGACGGGGTATCCGCGGATCTGAACATCCCGCTCTTCGAGAATGTTGAACAATCCGACTTGAACGAGCTCATCGAGTTCGGGAAGCTCATTCATGGCAAAGATCCCACGGTGCATGCGAGGAATCAGACCAAAGTGCAAGGCCGACTCGGAGCTCATGCTCACCCCGCCGGTGAGCTTCGACGGGTCGATCTCTCCGATGATGTCTGCGAACTTGGTTCCCGGGGCAAGCCTCTCGACGTACCGATCCTGGCGATGCCACCAAGCGATCGGAGTCTCTTCGGGTGAATGCGTCTTGAGGAACTCCTTGGCCTGCTGGGTGATCGGGCGCAAGGGATCCTCATGGACAGGGACCTCGGGGATGTCCAGATAGGGGACATATTCATCGAGGAAACGGACCAAGGTCCGCATCAGACGGCTTTTGGCCTGCCCTTTTTCACCGAGGAACAGCAAGTCATGGCCGGCCAAAAGAGCGATGTTCAGCTCGGGCAAGACGGTGTCCTGATAACCGATAATCCCAGGATAAAGCTCCTCGGAAGACTCCAAAGACCGAAGGAAATTCTCCCGCATTTCCTCTTTGACGCTGCGAGAACGCCAGCCGCTTGCGATCAACTCGCTGAGAGTTTTGGGGTGGTTTTTTAAATCCGATGCGATCGATTCGTGCTGCGTCATCAAAAATGTCCAAAAAGCTTAGCGGTTTGACCTAGTATCACTCCTTGGGCATCTTAGGGGAACGGTCAAGCGAATTGGCGGTAAATCCGCCGAGCACTTGGAAGAATCCTCCCCCTAGCGGATAATGCACGAAATGTCACGTCGATAGCGACCCGGCCCGTTCGGGCCGCTTTGGATCACCGCAGGAGGCTTTGTTACTGCATGAATCAGATCTTGGATGGATTGAACGAATCGCAGCACCAAGCCGTCACACACGTCGAAGGCCCTTTGCTGACCCTGGCCGGACCTGGGACCGGAAAAACACGTGTCGTGACCCACCGCATCGCCTACCTTCTCGAGCAAGGAATCTCGCCCTATTCGATTTTGGCCCTGACGTTCACCAACAAAGCCGCCAAAGAGATGAAGCATCGGGTCGAGAAAATCGTCGGCGATAACCCCATCTGGATGGGGACATTCCACGGCTACTGCGCTCGGTTCCTCCGACACTACGGCAACTTCGTTGGACTCAAAGACAACTACACGATCTTCGATGTCGATGATTCCAAAAAAGCTCTCGAAGAGGCCATCTCCCAAAGCGAAGTCTCACTGACCCACCTGAAGTTCGCCGACATCGCCAAAGGAATTAGCAACCTCAAAAACCGAGCGATCATCCCGGAAATGCTCCAGCAGCAAGCCCGAAACGCCGTCGAAATCGCCGTCCGCAAAGTCTATCCGGTCTACCAAAAGTATCTGCTCAGAAACAATGCCGTCGACTTTGACGATCTGCTCATGCACACCGCGACGATCCTAAGAACCAACGAGGACCTGCGCGCCGATCTTGACTCCAAACACCGCTACGTGCTCGTCGACGAATACCAAGACACCAACTTGGCTCAGTACATGATCGTTCGGGGACTGGCGCTCGATCACCCCAATATCAACGTCACCGGAGATCCGGACCAATCCATCTACGGATGGCGCGGGGCCGATATCGGAAACATCCTGAACTTCGAAAGGGATTACCCCGAACTGGCCATCGTGCGACTCCAAGAAAACTATCGCAGCACGCCACAAATCCTCTCGCTCGCCGACCAACTGATCGCTTGCAATGTCCACCGCAAGGCCAAGATGCTCATCCCGACCTGCCCGGATGGCGCCAAGGTCCGCTTGTGCTCCTACGCATCGGCCAAAGATGAATCCGAAAACATCGCCGATCAAATCGCCAAACATCTGATCGAACAGACCGCCAAACCCAAAGATTTTGCAATCCTCTACCGCACCAACGCCCACTCGCGTCTCTTCGAACAATCCCTGATGCGACGCCGTATCACCTACCAACTCATCGGCGGATTCCGATTCTACCAACGGCAAGAAATCCGTGACCTCATCGCCTACCTGCGACTGGTCAACAACCCCGAAGACGATGTCTCCTTCAAACGGGTCGTCAACCTCCCCCCACGAGGACTCGGGGATAAATCCCTCCGCCAAGTCACCGAACTGGCTCGCTCTCGCGATATCCCCATGCTCGTCGCCCTGCGGGCTGCCATCGACCACGGACTGCTGAGCAAAAAGGCACAATCGGGTGCCCGCGAATTTCTCTCGATCTACGAAAAACTCGTACACCTCTCGGGCGAGTCGATCGTCGCGATGCTTACCCACCTTCTCGAAGCGACCAACTACATCGAATACCTCGCCGGGAAAAAATCCGAAGCTCCCGACGAGAGCGTCAAGGAAAACGTCGGCGAACTGCTCTCGGATGCTCAAGACAAAGACGCACTGCTGGGCCAAGGTGGAGGACTTCAGCAATTCCTCGAAGAGATCAGCCTCGCGAGCGACACCGACAACATCACCGACGAGAACCGTGTCACCCTCATGACCCTCCACTCGGCCAAAGGGCTCGAATTCGATCACGTCTATCTCGCCGCCGTCGAACAAGACGTCCTGCCGCACGTCCGAAGCAAGGACGATCCGGCCCAACTCGAGGAAGAACGCCGACTGTTCTTCGTCGGGATCACCCGCGCTAAACGAAACCTCCAATTGAGCACTGCGGCAAGCCGTGGCTTCGGCAATAGCCGCATGAGCTGCCCGAGCCAGTTCCTGATGGAACTCCCCAGAGCCGAAATGTCGATGATCGACCACACCGGAGCAAACCCCAGAGACATATCCTGGTCGGATCACCGAGACCCAGACTTTTCCGACTCCGACGACTGGGCCAACGACACCTCCGATTTCTCCGAGGATTGGAATCAAGACGTCCCCTCGGATGAAGGACACCCCAAGATCACCTCCAAAAGCTCCTCGAAAAACTCAACCAAACGAGTCATCCCCGCAAGAGTCGACCCGGATGAATACTCCCAGGACCAGGAACCAACCACCGAACCCTATCAAGCCATTCCAAAAATTAAAACCGGCTCGAGCATCGGTGCCTCGATCACCCTGGCCGGAACCCCTGTCGACCGCTTTGAAAACGGATGCCGAATCTCCCACCCACGCTACGGCCTTGGAAACATCCTCTCGGTCGACGGCTTCGGCCCTAAACGCATGGCCAGAATCTCCTTCGATAGCGGCGAAATCAAAAGCTTCCAACTGAGCAAATCCCCTATCGATATCATCTAATCGAACATCATCTCAACGACCCAACCCAAGATTGCAATTGCCCATGATCAGCGTTTTCGAACTGTTCAAGGTCGGAGTCGGACCATCGAGCTCCCACACCGTCGGCCCGATGATCGCCGCCTACCGCTTTGCCCAAGAAGTCACCGAGCAACCCGAAATCGCCCGCTGCTGCACCCGAATCCGCATTGAACTCTTTGGATCACTGGCACTGACCGGACTCGGTCATGCAACCGATACGGCGATCTTCTGCGGATTGGCCGGCTGCCTGCCGGATCGAACCGAACCGCACATACTCCAGCAGACCGTCGAGTCGCTTCGCGCTAACCAATGCATCGAACTGGCAGGAAAGAAATCGATCCCCTTCGACGAAAAACGGGACCTGATCTGGTTGCGCAACGAAACCCTACCTGCCCACCCCAACGCGATCCAATTCTCGGTCCTCGATACGCACAACCACGTCCTATTCTCAAAACGGTACTACTCGACCGGCGGTGGTTTCGTCTACGACGAAAAAGAACTCGCCTCGCTCAGAGAATCCCTGTCCAAGACCTCTAACGATACCCCCCAAGCAGAACCCTTTCCATTTACGACCGCCGCCGAATTGATCCAAATGGCCCGGGAGAGCAACTGCCGTATCGATCAAATCATCGACGGGAATGAACAAGTCCACCGCAGCCCCGATGCCATCGCAGAACAACTCGATCGACTCTGGGCCGTCATGGCCGCCTGCATCGACCGAGGCTGCATGAGCCCAGGTATCCTCCCAGGCTCGCTCCATATCCGGCGCCGCGCACCGGGGATCTACCAAAAACTCACCGGCGGCACCTCGCTGATCCCAAGCCAATGGCTCGAACAACACGCTCAAGAAAAACTCAAAGACCCCCTCCAACAACTCGATTGGGTCAGCCTCTTTGCCCTGGCCGTCAACGAAGAGAACGCAGCCGGTGGCCAAGTCGTCACTGCTCCGACCAACGGCGCCGCAGGGGTGATCCCCGCGGTCCTAGGCTACTACGTCTACCTCGTCCCAGACCCGGGACACCCAGATTTCGATCGAACCATCTCGGACCGAGAAGGTGTCCATCGGTTCCTCAAAACCGCCGGTGCTATCGGCATGCTCTACAAAAGAAACGCCTCGCTCTCGGCCGCGGAAATGGGTTGCCAAGGTGAGGTCGGTGTGGCTTGCTCCATGGCCGCCGCCGGACTCGCCGCATGCATGGGAGGAACCATCGACCAGATAGAAAACGCCGCCGAAATCGGCATGGAACACAACCTCGGATTGACCTGCGATCCGATCGCCGGACTCGTCCAAGTCCCCTGCATCGAACGCAACACAATGGGTGCGACCAAAGCCATCAACGCCGCAAGACTCGCTGTCCTCTACGGGGATGGCAAACACTTCGTCTCCCTGGATCGAGTCATCGAAACCATGCGACAAACCGGCGTCGATATGCAATCGAAATACAAAGAAACATCCCTCGGAGGATTGGCCGTCAACGTGGTCGACTGCTAGTGATCCTCCCGCGGACTTGAAGCGTCCCGGAATTGTCGAGCCGCTGACCGACCGGCTCATTGATCCGAAAGAGCAACCACCCAGCAGTCGCCGCTTCGTACACCGCCTCTTTGCCTACCCCAAAGACCTCTAGCGGTGCCGACGTCTCGGTACTGACAAAGCCACCTAGCAATTTCCCTAGCGGCATTCGTCGATGGTACTCGTAAGTGATCCCATCTGGGGAGCTTTCCCAAGCTTCCTGATTCGCTAAGCGGACCACGTAGGTCCCCTCCGCATGGATCTCCACCTGCTCTCCAGCCTTTAAGAAACACCTCGCCAATTGCCAGCCTTTGGCACTATCCGTGTCGAGCGTAAATTCGCTAAGCCCAGATTCGCTGACGCCAGGTGCAATACCCTCGAGTGCCACGAGATTCGATTCGGGCTGATATCCGAAATCAAAGTCGTCAACAAAAAGCTTCCAGTCCCGCTCGACCCAATCCCAACGCGCAGAGAGCGATTTTTCGAACTCCTCGCTGAGCTTCATCGAATAGTCCAACGGAGCTGCCGATGCACGCCCTAGCAAAGGCCCATAGACAGGATGGTTGCGAAGGTAGACACAAGCAGCCCAGCTCCAGACATAGCGGTCCATCCGGTTCTCTCGCTCGTTGCCGTATCGGAGAATCTGCTTGATACTTGGCATCCGTTTGGCCGCAGTCGATTCCGCCAAACGCTTGAACCGACCCCAATGGGGAACCGAGCTCGCATTGCCCGGGATAATCCCCATGGTCAGTTGGTCCTCTTCCCAGCGATGCGTCCCCTCAATCTCAGCCATGCCCTCCATGAACCAAGGTGAGCCCCCCCCACCCAAGGCCCGATACATCACCCAATGCGTCGCTTCATGGAGCAATAAATGACGCCGGTAATAGACCGATGGCTGTTCTCGCAAGAAAACCTTGTCGGCGATCTGTAGGCCGTCCTCAAAGGGGGGGACTCCCTCAAGCAATCCCGCTTGCTCAAAAAGCTTTCGATCCCCGATCCAGTGGATCACCAGCGGCCATTTCCTGGCCGCCGCAGGGTCGATCGACCATTTCTGACACCAAGTCAAAAGCGCCTGATCGAGCATCTTGGGCCAAGACTCGATTTCCCGATCGATCGGCATGTCGGTGATGATGGTCCACTGGTCTTGGGTCAAGCGTTTTAACCCCAGAGCCGAATCGCTTTGCGCAAAGAGCCTAGCCCCTGCGATAAAACCAAAGGCGATCGCAAGGAGCCAACCAAGGACCCGTCTGCTGGTTGCTATCGCAAGGATCGCATCGGTCGATCTTTTCATCGGTATCGCCTTGTTTAACGGCGCGATGCGATCAACTGGGCCTGGATATCCAAGGCCAATTCAACCGCTCCTGCAGCGTGATCAAGACTCAGCCGCGGGGCGCTCTGGCGACTCAATACGCTTTGAGCCATCTCGCCGATCTCTGCCTCGAAGGCATCGATATCGTCGGCTGCGGGTAGCTCGGGACGAAGCACTTGGCCATCGCGTGTGATGACCTTCAACGGCATGCTCTCTGCGGCGTCGCTGTGGGCTGCGAACTCAAAGTGAACCGTCGCATCGCGTAAATGGAGCTCAAAAGCGTGAGCAAATGGACGCCCAGGTCCGTCGATAACCCCCGAGGAACTGCTGACGGCAATGTCGGGGGATTCAAACTCATAGAGCACGTGCACGTACTTCGCTACGCTCCCGTGCAATCGACCCACCGCATGCGTCGACTTGGGCTTACCAAAGAGCAATTGAATCCAATGCAAATCGTGAACGTGCAGATCGACCAACGGACCTCCGACTTTGTCAGCTTGATAAAAATCCGGTATCCACGTCGGATCGGATATCACTCGTTTGAAATAACCGCCGATCGCCGGACCATATTTTCCTGAACGGACGAGCTCTGTGGCGTAAGCAAAAGGGCCCATGTAAGGCAAAACGTGGGCAACAAGAGCCAGTTGCCCGGTCTTGCGCGAGGTCTCCTGAATCCTTTGGCAACCCTCGAGGGTCAACGCCACCGGCTTTTCGATAAACACATCCTTGCCATGCTCCATCGCATAGCAAGCCGCATCGACATGCAGATGCGGAGGGAGACAAATGTCGATGACATCGACCTGCGGCAGCTTGACCAACGCTTCGAGCGTCTCGGCGACGTCCAAACCCTCCAACGATATCTGCTCTCCAGGAGGCCCAAAGTTCCCTTGGATCCCTCGCCAATCCCCTCCTCGCTTTTTGGGGTCCTTGCTGGCAAAGGCAATCAGATCTGCAAACTCCGAGCGCCGGTAAGCCAGCGAGTGGATCCAGCCCATAAAGCCAATTCCGACGAGGCCGACGTTGACGCGATTCTTGTTCTGCATGGAGTCTCTCTGGAGGGTAAGTGGAACTTCAGGTGCTCAGAAACGAAGCTCTTTGGCCTAGTTCTTCTCGTGACTCTAATTCTTATAGAGGATCGCTTTGTCGTCCAAGGGGAGAATCCAAACATTTCGAAAACGTGTCGGACTGCCATGGTCCTGAAGAAAGACCGGACCGACGCTGGTCGCTAGCTGCTGCTTGCCAATCTTCTTGAGATAATCGGTAGTCCCATAGCGGAAAGGATGATAAACCGACCGGGGTTCCTCAAATCGCGTGCGGTCCTGGACCAATTGACCGTTTAACCAAGCCGTAACCTCTCCAGGTTCGGTGATCTTGCCCTTTTCGTCGCGTCGAGGAGCCCGATAGCGAATGTCATAGACTTGCCACTGGCCGGGCTCTTTCGATGCGTTGACCAAGGGTTTGGAAAAACCGTACAAGGCACCTTGATCATGCTCGGTGATTTCCTTCTTTCCAAAGGAATTAAAGATTTGAAGTTCGTAGTTGCCGTGAATGTAGATCCCGCTGTTGCCCTCGGCCAGTTCCGAAACCATGAACTCCACATGGATATCGGCATCCTGAAAGTGCCATTGCGAGACGATGTGGTTGACGCGGTTTTCACTCTTGGTCGCCACGAGTCCATCGTCCTGCCTTTTCCAATCGATGCTCTCACCGTTCATGCTCAAGAATTGATGGCTCGTCGTATCGAGCAGGACAATCGCCCCTTGGGGCGCTGGGGTCGCAAGGACCGACTGATCAGGGCGAAAACCTTTTGAATCCTGCGATGGTTGCTGTGCATGAAGCTTAAAGCAAAACAGAATCAAGACGGAGGAAACCAGACCGAGAAGTCGAATAGACATAGGAGTTCACTTCGATCAAGTGGACAAAACGGCACAAAGAGAAACGAAAAAAGCCAGATCGCTCATGGCAACCTGGCTCCGATTGTATCAAAAGGCCCGACGGGATTGGGAGTCGTTAGAAAACAGCTCGCTAGAATCCCAACAGGAACTCCAGAGGCTAGATCTAGCCGTTGATCAATGCAGCGATCTTTTGGTAGTCGCGAATCGCTTGAAGTGCGCTCTCGGCCGACCCGCTGGATCGAACGAAATCCGCGGCGGCCTTGAGGCTCCCGAAGCTTGTATCGGTATTGGCTGCTTTAGCCGACTTCGCCGTTTTGGCCGCTGCTACTACCTTGTTCTTGCTACCAGGTTTGCGTCCTCGCTTCTTACCCGGCTTCTTTCCATCCGCAGATCCGCGAAGCGCTTGGCTGACCAACGCTGGATAAACCTTGTGGCCCTGCGCAGTCAATTCCTTGATGATCTCAGAAGCCTTCAAGGTCGGATTACTCGCTGCGAAATCTCTCACAATTTGAGAGGTGCTGGTAGAACTCTTCGTTCCTTTTTTCAAAATGTATCTCCTAAAAAGTAATTGGTAAATGAGCGGGAACCTGGATCTTAGTCCAGCCTAAACTTATTTGCAAACATAAAAACCCCTAAAAAGACTTACTAGACCCCCAAAAAATATTAAACGATCGAAATCCTTGGGTATTTATTCTCAGGCTCCGCAACGACTTAAGGTGTCAATAGGGGCGGCGCGAACAATTTTTGATGGTTGACGAAATCGGACTTCGAGCGGAAGTTTTCAGCAAGCGAACCCAAGACGTCTGTGCGTCGACGCGGGTTCAAAGGATTGTTTTACTCGATTCGAAGGAGAGATCATCATGCGAAAATTAGCATGGATTTTTATCGTGGGTTTTTCGAGCGTCCTGATTGGGACTTGCGAAAATTCCATCGGCTGCGATCACTGTGTCGCTAAGCAGAAAGCGCAACAACAAGCCTCCGAAGGACGATGCCGACACGTCGGCGGCACTATGGGAAGCGGGAGCTACGAAGGGGTAGGGTTCTCTACCGTCTCGGCCGACCATGCGATCTCGCGATGCTGCTACTGGGGCCAACGAACCGCCATCGGAATCGGCGTAGCGAAAGGCCGAAACGGATGGTACGCAACGGTCCTATACCGCTAGTTCCAACGCCACGGGTTGAATTCTATTGCCAACATAAGGATCCTGCCTAAATGAGTTCCATCCGGCAGGATCCATCATGCGACAGACGCTGATTGGCCTCATGAGATCCAACTGACTCAGGATACCTTCGGACGAAGCATCGAGCTATAAACCAATGCACCTACCGCATAGCCCGATTCGAGCCCTTCGGTTCCATCGAATAAAAAGTGAATCCCCCCGTAGACCCGGCTCCATGATGCCTCCTCGGCCGCTTGGTTGAAATCACGGAAACTCCTTACAATCCTCTTCGAGGGATCAAAAGGCAATTGAGCCGTATTGGTCGGAAGATCCTTTTGCGATGTAAAAGAAAAGCTTGCTCCAAATATCGCTGTCAACACCTCCGCAGATGCTCCGCTAAATGTACTATGCCCAGATGTATAGGCCGGGAATGGAGGGGTAACCAGCAGAGGCGTCCAGCTTGCATCCTCTTGAGTCATCGCGTTTCCATCCGTGCCCGCCTTGCGGATCGCATCGATCGGCCTCCACAGATCGTACGCGTACTTCGTATCCCAACAACTGATTCCTGCGTCAGCCAACGCGATATTCACAAGTGCCAGGGTTCTGGCCGATTCAATCAAACTCTGACCGCTACCCAACGATGCATCGGCCGCAATTCGGTTCCAATGGCCAGGCGGCGTGAAAGTCCCTCCCCCATCGGCCCAGAAATCCGCAATCTGAGTCTGATCTGCCGTCCGTGTCGAACCTGTCTTGCTCCCGAGTCGCATCACCTGATCGACCGCCGTTGCATAAGCCTCGCTGCTCAAAGCCGGCGGGGGTGGAGCGCGGAATTGATCCGGGGCGCTCATCGCAAAAGGAATAACATCTGGCCATTGCGGCAATAGCGGTGCCAAAAAAGCAGGGGGCGTCCTGCTCCAATCCCCCGGCATGCCGCCAGGCACGTAATCTACCTTCGCATCCGAACCATCGTTGGCCCTAGCGGCAATCACTGCCATCGCAACTTCCTGACCGAAATCCATGCTTGGTCCCAAAAGACCTGCATCGGGTACCGAAGCGTTGCATTCGGTCAAGGTGGAATCCCAGACACCTAAAAAGGAAGGATACAAGTGTTTTGCGACATGATATGCTGCAGAAGAGGCCGCTATTCGAGCATCGACACCCACTGAGTTTGCAGTCCCCTGAAACAAAAAAGCATCGTAGGTTGGGGCAATGGCGTTGATCGCATCGAACATCGCTCCCTGGATCATCGCAAGATTCCTCGCAACCTTCGGTGGCTCCGAGGTAAAACGCGTGCCCGGGACCGGATCGTCGGTCACTCCGCGCCAATCCCTCACAACATTCAAAACAGCCGCGTTCCACTCATGGACGACGTTTCCAACCCGAACGGGTGAAATCACCGATGACTTTCGTCCAAGATCATCCATGGCCGTTATGTGCAGATCGTATACGTCCGGGACCAAATCCAAAGATATCTTGAATTCCCCTGCGGCGTCCGCTTGCGTTCGCAATGTGGCTTGAGATATGGGGTCGATATAATCCACAAACGACCCGGGAAGGGTCTTGCCAACGAGACGGACGCTCTGATCAAGAACCACACCGTTGCGATTTAGATCCCGGGTCGAATCCAAGGCCGCTTGGCCAAACATCGGAAGCCGGGCGCGATTGATCGAGTCGATCACCGAGAGAACATCCGTCGGATCCAATCTCATATCTCCATTGACATCGCAAAACGGTTCGCCTGGAGCTCTCGTACCGACGAGCTCCCTTGGGCCTCTGATATTGAGCTCATCGATAACTTGGAGCACATCCAAAGGCGAAACGTCTTGCGAACCATCGACATCGTTGGGTAAGAAAACATTTTGCCATGAACCATCGAAAGCCAAACGAGATTCGAGGGATTCGAAGCTGGTTTTCCGATTACGGATTTTCATAAACGCCCCCAAAGACAAAAAAAGGTAAAGGTTCTCAATCGCCCAAATCGCTATCGTCTAAAAGTGTCAAACCTAACGCGCATTCAATGAAACCAATGAGCGAATCGACTCGATAGCAAAGTCGATGTCGGAAACCTGGTTGTAAACGAAAAAGGAAAGCCTTAGGCTCGGGCCAATCCCCAAAAACTCATGCAACGGCTCGGCGCACTGAAAGCCTGACCGGACACAAACACCATAGGAATCACTCAGTCCTCGGGCGATAACGTGCGATGGGAGCCCCTCAAAGTAAAAAGATACTGGCCCCATCGCACCCTGTTCGTTGGCTGACAAAAGGCGTATCCTAGGCAGCAACGACAGCTTTTCAATCGCATAGGACCGAAGACACTTCAAATGCTCGACAACCTGTTCACAGTCCAACCCTCGCAAATAATCGATCGCTGCGGCTAAACCAATCACCGACTCGATCGCAGGGGTTCCTGCCTCCAAACGCCATGGATCGTCCTTGTAGCGAATCTCCCCCCCGCGCAGACTCTGCAATATCCCCCCACCCTTTGAGACGACTTCAAGTCGCCTTAAACACTCAGGCTTTCCCCACAAAACGCCAACCCCCGCCGGCGATCCAAGTTTATGACCACTGAAAGCAAGGAAATCGCAACCTAAGGATTGCGTCTCGAGAGGACCATGCGGAGCCGATTGGGCCGCATCGAGAACGACTATGGCACCATGGTGATGGGCTCGCTCCACGATCGATTCGATATCCGGCATTTGGCCCGTCACATTCGAAACATGACTCAAACACACAACGGCGACATCCCTGAGAGCCAATTCTTTGTAGATCGCCTCCTCGTCGACTCGACCATCGATCCGCGGCGGAATTGTCGTGGTCCTTGAGTCACCCCACGACAGCAAAGAAGAATGGTGGTCCGTTGCCGAGACCAATACCCGACGGCGATCAGGCCATCCGTGCGCAATGAGATTCAAGGCTTCTGTTGTGTTCCGCGTGAATACAACTTCGTTTTCAAGCCCCCCGATCCATCGTGCTACCGTTAAGCGAGACTCTTCATAAGCCTCAGTCGCACGGTCTCCAAGGTAATTGACCGATCGGTGCACTCCCCCTGTCTTGCTTACCATCGCTTCGAGCACCGCATCGACGACCGCCTTTGGTCGAAGCCCTGTCGCGGCACTGTCAAGATACACCAACGGCCTTCCCGACGGCGTCGGTTGAGCAAAAGCTGGAAAATCATCTTTCAAACTAGCAGGTAACAGACTCGAAAAATTCATTTTTTATTGTACCCGAGCATTTGGTCGCAATCGACACGTCAGATATTTGCCGTTCTGCTCGGGCTGGATGAAAGGCAAGACCCGTAAACTCAACTTCGTCGACTCGGTGCCTTCCGCCGACAAAAGACCCAGCATTTGAAATCGCAGCGATTCTAATCCAGGCGAAACATCCAATAAAGACGGTACGACTTGCAACTCGAAATGAGAGCTGCTGATCTGATCGAGCCGACAATTGCTCACGCCTCGATCCGAATAAGCAATTTCAGCAACCTCCCAGGCCGTTACCCATCGCTGCCCCTGAACCAGCGTCTCCTGAACCCTCCCCAAAACCTCAAGTCGCTTCGTACTCCTGCCACATGGGCATACTCCTGGAACAATCCTACCAACATCACCAACTTTGTATCGGATCAGTGGCATCGAAAGATTGGTAAGGTCCGTGATGACCACTTCTCCTACTGTCCCATCCTCGACTCTTTGACCACCTCGAAAAATCTCAACTTCAAACAAGGATTCAATCACATGCATGGACCGATGATTGCCACACGATACGGCGACCGAACCTAACTCACTGGTTCCATACACGTTTCTTGTTTCAACGCCCAACGAACCCCTGACCCTCGACATGAGTGAATCACACGCCAATCCACCATAAGGCATTACATACTTGAGATAGCCACACCCCTCGGAGCGCTTGGCTTGAAACTCCGACAACCAAAGCAAATACTGAGGAAAAGCGCGGAGTAAATAAGGTCGACCACTATCCATCAAACCCCACGTATTCTTGAGTTGCTTCGCAAGATCCGACGGCGATCTCGCATCAAGCGGGGCTAAGATATCTTGCTTATACATCAAACGACGCTCGAATAGACCATTTAGGTCCGTTCGGAATTTTTCAGAACTCCAGTTCCTCCTACTTATACCTTTCCAGATATGCCTCAAAATAGAGGTCTCCGGTGGACCTTCAAGTCCACATATCGAATTGCAAACATTCGGCGGAATATCCGTGATCGACATCCCTAACGACTTGCCTGTCGCAACCTCCAAAACATGCAAGGCACTGGCCCTACCCGATTCCCTTCGAGCAAAATTCGTCACTACCGTCAATCGCTCCCCCGAAGTCCCCGAAGTCGACCGGTAAGTTCGACCGTCCTGCGTGTCCTTGGTTAGCACACCTTCGGGAAATCGAGACCGAATATCCTGCTTGCCAATCGGAACTAGTTTTTCGAAAACCTCGAGAGCTTGGGCCTCTTCGAGGTTCGCACCCTCCTTGAGGCTCTCGAGACCAAATTCCGCTTGCTCCAAACGGTACCTAAGGAACACCGTCTCCATCGCTCGATTGAGCAAACTTGTAAGACTCTCGCCGCGACCATCCCCCCAAGCTCTAGAAACCCGAGATCTAGAACCCTGAGGACTGCTGTTGCGTCCAAGATTTTTTGCTTGCTCCAAAAACGAAACCTTACCAAAAACCTGCAGAGTTCGAATACAAAAGTAAGCGACCCATTTTCGTACCGAAAGGAATCGTATCAAAGTAAATGAAAAATCCTTCCCAAACAAAAACCGAATGGAGCATCTCTAGACGCGCGAACGATCCATTCAACGCCAATCGTGCTTTCTCACGAAAACGCTCGTTAGATCTTGTAGCGTGAGGCAAAGGAACGCTGATTTTACCCTCTAGCTCTTTGATGTCAAACCTTTTGAGTAACTCTCCTCTATCGATTCGGTCCCGGGATACCTTTCGAGTACGAGAAAGACCGGCAACTCATGTTGCTATCCACTCAACCAACGGAAGAACCCAAAAGAAAATGGCTTGAAGCAAACGTTGCTCCAAGCCATCGATGAATGAACTCTGTACTCTGGGCGACTAGCACTCTAGAGCATCACGGTATGACTGGCACGGTGTGACCGGCAACAAAGCAGGTCGCTAAAAAGCACCACCACCGCCGAAACCACCACCGCCACCACCCAAGCCGCCGCCACCGCCCAAACCGCCACCCCCGCCCAAACCGCCACCGCCGCCACCGATTCCT
>JAJTFB010000106.1 GCA_021300015.1 Pirellula sp.
GAAGTCTACGCAGGTCAACTCAAAGCCGGGGACGATTATTCCAAGCTCAAGCCGGTCTATTCGATCTGTTTGCTGCTGGGTCAACTTTGGGACGATTCTCCCAAGGTGCATCATGCGTTTCGGCTAGTGGATCGGGATTCGGGGCGTTTGCTCCTGGATACTTTAGAAATTCACACCCTCGAGCTTGGATGGTATAATCTTCAGGAGAGCGAGCTTGCGACCGCTAGCCTGCTGGACCGTTGGCTGTATTGGTTGCTCCACGCCCACCAGTATGATGCAAAGAAGCTTGGGAGTTTGTTCCCCCAGCCAGAGTTCCAGAAGGCGACCGACTCGATTGACCGGATTGCCATGAAGACCGAGGACAAAGCCATGTACGACACACGCGAAAAAGCCATCCGCGACCAGCAATGGATCCTAAACGCTGCGCGCCGCGAAGGCCGTGAGGAAGGCCGTGAGGAAGGCCGTGAGGAAGGCCGTGAGGAAGGCCGTGAAGAAGGCCGTGAAGAAGGCGAACTTTTCGGCAAGATACGCATGTTGCAAAATTTGTTGAGTCTCCCTCAGTCGACCGACAAGGAGCTGCAACCCAAATCCAGGACCGAACTTGAGACGTTAGCAACCGAACTCCAAACTCAGTTGCGAAAGCGGATGACATAGTTTCCTCGTCGGTCTGTTCGATCCTGTGGTTGGCCGACGGAACCGGACGAACGGAACTAGCGAGCGCGGCTGATGAGGATTTCGTGGACCCCTTGGCCTTCGATCCATCGGTAGCGTTTGTCAGAATCAAGACCTTCGACGGTTTCTTCTTTGCCCGAGGGCCACACGCATCGGACCTTGGTGAGTTTGGTCTTTTTGCCGATGCCCAGGTGGATCAAGCGTTCGTTGGAGCCGAAGAATCCTTCGCCGTCGCACAGGGAGGTCACCCAGAATTCGTCGTCGGCTTCGACCCGCAGGACCGCGCCGATCGCATCGCGTTCGCTGAGGGTACCGACGAGTTCCCATTGAACGAAATGGTTTGTGCTAGGGGTTCGATTTTCGAGCAGCGCCGCGGGGCGGTCCAAGTGGGTGGCCACCAGATCGGGTTTTCCGTCGACGTTGTAATCGAGGGATTGGAGGCCACGTCCGATCCACTTGCCATCGAAGTAGGGACCTGGTGAGGGGTTGCGAAGCCAGCGAAACTCACCGTTTTGATTTTTGAGTATTTGAGTTGGCATTTGCCAAGGAATATTTTCTGTGCGAAGGTCATCGATATGGCCGTTGACGGCGATGAAATCGAGCCAGCCATCGCTATCCAAATCGGAAAATTGGCTACCGAAGCTCAATTGGTCCAGGGTAAATTGCCCCAGTTTCGACCGGCGAGTGCCATCGACAAAAACGCCGGGGAGGGTCTGCAGGTAGAGCGTACTGACTTCGTTGTAGAAGTTCGTCACGATGATATCCAAGAGACCGTCGCGGTTTTGGTCGCCGCAGGAGATCCCCATGCAAGCTTGAGCGCGGCCGATGCTATCGACGGCCACCCCTGAGGCGGCGGCGGATTCGACAAGTTCCCATCGGGCAGCGGCATCGCTTGTGCCGTCCTCTTTTTTGGGAGCAGGCTCGCTGAGCAAAAGGTTGTTTGGCGAAACATCGTTTGCAAAGAACACTTCGTTACCATGGCGTTGATCGAGGTTGGTCACCAGGGTACCGAGCGTATATCCGGTGCGGATCGATTCGAGCAAGGGATCGGGGGCGGCTTTCCAGGTTCCGTCCCCGTTGCTCAAGAGGATTCGGTTCTTGCCGGGTGGGAACATTTTAGGGTTGCAAGAGATCCGGGTGGAGTTGTTCGATTCGCAACGTCGCGAGATGGATTCGGAGCCGTAGACGTAGGATGCGGAGATAAGATCAGGCAGGGAGTCGCCGTTGATATCCGCGGCATGGATGGAGCTGTTCCAGAGGGAGTTGGCATCTTCTTGGGGCACGAGGGAGACTTCAAAGGTCCCGTCGCCTTGGTTTCGGTAGATACGCGAGACGCCGAGATTGGCGACCAGCAGGTCGGGAAATCCGTCTTGATCCAGGTCCGACACGCCGAGGCCTTGTCCGTAGCCGACGTCGGCGGCGCTTGCAAGTTGTGCGACATCCTTGAATTCTTTGCCGGCAAGGGAGCGGAAGAGAGTTTTGGGTTTGTAGACGGGGTTAGCGTCTAGTGGGGAGCCACCGGCTTGAGAGAAATACAGATCGGGCCATCCATCTTTGTCGTAGTCGATGGCGTTGACACCGCCGCCGATTCCTTCGATGGTGTACCAGGAGCGGTTGGGTTTAGCGCCATTGATGTAGGCGCTGTGGATTCCGAGCGCTTTGGCGACATCTTCCATCGCGATGGAGCCTGAGGGGCCGTTTTGGGTTGCCCCTGGGGGGGCTGGGTCGCTTTTATCTGGTTTATCGGGCGATTGATTGCTGGAGAGATTGCTTGGGATACGTTCGTTTGGAAGAGGCCAGGATTCCCAGGGGAGGGTTTCGAGGACTTTAGGCGTCGCAGGGGGGCCTTTGCGGATCGCATTTTTTTTCTCTTGGAGGGCTTCGCTCATGGGACGGTGTCCCAAGCTAACTGCGAGGGCTTCCCAACCGAAGGCGGCGATGTCATCGCCTAGGCTTTGGTAGGTAGCGGCGATTTTGTCGTAGAGTTTTGGGTCGCCGTAGGCGTAGGAGATTTGCTGGGCGTAGTCGTTGATCGAGATCAGGTCGTTGGCGAATTGTCGGACCCGCTGGGCCGGTTCGACCATTTGCAGTTCGATCAGCGCGTCGGCCAATCCTTGATAGGCCGCGACGTGGCGTCGATCGAGTTGGATGGCTTGGACAAAACACCGAGCCGAGGATTGGAGTTGATCCGATCGCAGGAGCAGGCCACCGAGTGCGTACCAATACTCGGGATGTTTTTCAGCGAGGTTGGGCTTTTTGGAGAGCCAGTTTTGGAGTTCGGTCAGGCGTTCGGTCTCGAGCATGCTCGTGGCGGTCCAGACCCAGGGTTCGAGCAAGTCTGGGTGTTGGGTTGAGATCTGTTTGAGGGCTTCGAAGTTCTTTTCGTAGCCATTTCTGATCAAGCGGGTTCGGATGGGAGCAAAGGCGACGTAGGGGTGGTCTGGGTAGGCATTGGCAAATGCGTTGCGGGTTGGTTCGTCGTCGAAATAGTCTCTTGGGTCGACGGTGGCGAGCAGTTCGAGTCGCGTGAAGTCCCCGAGGCGAATCAACCGTTCGAGATAGCGATTGGCTTCGAAGCGTCTGCCTTGAGCGTTGTAGATTTTGGCGAGCAAACGGATCGCTGGTACAGCGGTAGGATATTGTTTAAGGATCGTCAGCAGGTCGGCTTCGGCCTCGGGGAGTTTACCTAGAGCGACGGTCCATTCGGCGGCTTGGCCGGCCGCCGGGGCGGCTTTGGGGGAGTCTTGTGGGATGCGTCGGATGGTTTGGATCGCGCCTGGTAGATCGTCTTTGGCGGCTAGGACCAGAGCCGACAGGTAGATCAGATCTGGGTCTTGTGGTCGGACCAGGGAGAGTCGTTTCACGGCGTCCCAGGCTTCTTGGGTTTTTTTCTGGGCCAGCAGTTGCGAGGCTTTGTTCAAGGAATCCTGGAAATCCTCGGGTTTTGCGGGGGGTTGAGGCTCGGCAGGTTCGGGTGTTTTGGGCGATTCGGTTGTTGTTGGAGCTTGAGTTGTTTGGGGGTTAGATTGAGGTTTATCCGCGCCGCAGCCTGTCGCCAGGCACGGCAAGAGCAGCGCAAGGCAAGCCATAGATCGCAATGGCGAGAAAAGACGAGGCATGAGAGGAGAGGAGGAGAGGACTTGGCGATTGCATAAATTCTTTCCGGACCGATATCTTCGTGGTTTCCGGCGCCCATTTCAAGCCTCAGGACGTCGATTCGTCCCTTAAAGGGGATTTAATGCAAGAATCTCTCCCGGTGCGAAGGGGGGATGTGGGAGCTAAGTAGAAATACAGGTGTGTCTTGGCTCGGATAGCTTCAAGATAGGGAGTAACCTATAGGTAAGTTGCGGGGCTTCTGCGACCCATGGTGTTGATAGACCTTTTGTTGGATTGATTCTCAGCTAGTGCTCTTTATGTTTGTGCGGTTTTTTCCTTGTTGCTATTGGAGGGTTTGGGCTGTAGCCCTTGGGGTCGGCATGTGCATATTGGCACCGAGCGTCGGGGCCCAGGAGCAGTCGGATGGGTCTCCTAAGGACATGATTCCCGAGGAAGGAACGTCCGAGGGGAGTACACCCCAGCGTCAAGCATCCCAGGGCGTTGGGATCAAGCGGGTTGTGATCCTCTATACGCACAGGCAGATGTCACCGATCAACAAGCAGTGGCATTCTGGGATCGTCGATGGGATCAAGCAGGTTTATGACGGACCGATCGATATCGAAACCGAATACATGGATGTCGTATTGCAAGATGACAAGGAGTATTTCAACGAGTGGTCTAAGGTGCTTCAGATGAAGTACGCCAAGTATCCGCCTGATGTGGTCATTCCTGTATTCTTTCCGGCTTATGCGTTTGCCGTCATGAATCGAGAAATGTTTTTCCCTGGATGTCCAATGGTGTTTTGTGCTATTCCGCAGTCCTTTGCCGAGAGCCAAAAATCCAAACGCAACATTACAGGCGTCGGCGGTCAATTCGATAATGGGCCAAGTATGGAAGTCATCCAAAAGGTGTTGCCGGGGACGAAAAAGCTGTTGGTTTTATCTGGCAAGTCTCGTTTGGATATTTGGCTCAGCGGGGTCGCGATGCGTCAAAGCGAGATAGCCTTTCCAGAGATAGAATTCAAAGCTCTCGCTGGATTGACTCCTGCGGAGGCCGCCTTGGAGTTAGTCCAAGCGGGTCCGGATACCGCGGGCTTACTGTTGTCATTCGAACTGGACAACTATGGCAATCGAATGAATACTACCGAATATCTGCATGAGCTAAGCAACGTTTCAACGGTTCCGATTTTCGGTTGCTACGATACGATCTTGGGGCATGGAATCCTCGGAGGTGCATTGATTTCTCCGAACGAGTTTGGGAATGCTACCGGAAAACTCGCAGGTCGGATCCTCAATGGCGAATCGGCGGACGACATTCCGAGGGACTACAGCCTCACGTATTCGATTGCCTTCGATCAAGAGGTGATGCGGAAGTTCGGTATCTCCGAATCGCGACTTCCTGCGGGAGCTAAAGTCATCAATCGCAAACCGACCATTTGGAGCCAATACGGCCGCTACATATCCATTGGGATCACTGCCCTGTTGGTACAGTCAGCCATCATTGTCAGTTTGCTCTTGAACCGTTCGAAACGTATTGCGGCCGAGAAAGAATCGCAGTCGCTTGCAGGAAGGATTTTAACGGCGGGTGAAGAAGAACGCAGGTATTTGGCAAGAGAGTTGCACGACGATGTATCCCAACGTTTGGCAGCCGTGTCGATTGAAACCGGTACCTTGGAACATAAGATGAGCGAGTCCCATGAGATCAAGGAGTCGCTGGGCAAGCTCAAGAAGAACCTTGTAGGTATATGCGATGATTTGCATCGAATGAGTCGGCACATGCATCCGTCGGTGCTCGATGACTTTGGACTTTCCGAAGCGCTCCGGTCGGAGTGTGGCGAGTTGAGTCAACGCTGGGGAATTCCGATCGAATTGCTTTGTTCGAAGAGGTTTCCCGAGATCCCCAAGTCGGTCGCTTTGTGTTTGTACCGAGTCGCGCAGGAATCGCTTTGGAATGCGATTCGCCATTCGGGTGGTTCGAAGATCACTATCGAGCTCAAAAGCGATGCGGAATTTGTCTACATGGACATTTCCGACGACGGCAAGGGGTTCGAGCCTAGCACGGTTCAAAAGACTCGCCGGCTCGGTCTAGCAAGTATGAGCGAACGGATCCGGCTTGTCGGTGGAACGATCCGAACCCGAAGCGCCCCTGGTCAAGGGGTAACGATTTCGGTTGTAGCCCCGATCCCTGAAACATCGATCCCTGAAACATCGAATCCTTGAAACATCCAGTCACTACTTAGATACAAACTTTCCTATGGATCAACTCGCACCAACCATGAATCGAATCAAAGTACTCTTGGCAGACGATCATCGAATCGTGGCCGACGGCTTGCGCACTATCCTTGAGACCGATTACGATTTGATCGGCATCGCGAAGAACGGTAGGGAGCTTGTCGACCTTGCGTTGTTGCTCAAGCCCGATGTGGTCGTGGCCGATATCTCAATGCCCTTGCTCAATGGCCTCGATGCGATGGACATGCTTCAGCGCATGGATTGTCGGCCCAAGTTTGTTTTTTTGACCATGCACAAAGATGTGACGTATGCCGCCAAAGCGATTCGTCAGGGAGCGATGGGTTATGTGCTCAAGCACTCTGCGAGCGAGGATCTTCTCAGGGCGCTTCAATTGGCGATGACCGGAGAGAAGTTCATTTCCCCAGAGATCGCCGATGGTCTGCAAACGGCCGAGGACCAACTGACGGAACTCGAGGAGCACAAAATGCTCACCACCCGTCAACGCGAAGTGCTTCAGTTATTTGCCGAGGGAAAATCGGCCAAGGAGGTCGCTTCGACGCTTGGGATATCTGCCCGGACAGCGGAGAACCATAAGGCCCGGATCATGTCTCAATTGAAGCTTCACAGCACTTCGGAATTGGTCCAGTATGCGATGCGTCATGGACTGATGGCTAGCGCCGGATGAGGTGTTTCAGTCTGGCTGGTCTTCGTCCGACTCGTTTCCGATGGTGTCTCGGAAAAGATCGTCGCGGGAATGAAGCTGGAAGAACAGAGCGCGTTTCTGTTCGGGTAACGAGTAATCGAAACCGAGTTTGCGCAAGAAATCGTCCGATGCACTGATCGCCATGACTTCGAGAATCCCTTTTTTGCGAGCGCGTTCGACACAAGCTCGCACCAGCTCGCTGCCGATCCCACGGCCTTGGTAGTCATCGTCGACGGCCAAGCATTGGATTTCGCCGAGTTTTCGGGAGTAGATTTCGACGGCGGCAAAGCCGACGATCTTGGACTTGCCGTCCTTGGTTGCCGTTGCGGGTTGCTCTGCGACGAATCCGTTGGCCATCAGGAGAATCAGTTCCGACTCGAGTCGTTTGAGCAGCTTACGGGCTTGGACGAACGGTTCGAGGAGGGCTTGGATGCCATCGAGATCATCGTAATGGGCCGAGCGAATCACGTGCTCGCATTTCCGTGCCGGTTGTTTTGGGGGCTCTTGGATCGCTTTTTCTTGATCGTTGTTTTTTTCGGGGGAAGATTCGTTCTTCATGAGCTTCGATTTGCTAGCAAAGACAAGAGTTGCACAAGGAGCCAGAAACACGGCGATTCGGGACATATCATCGATCTTTTGCTAGCAAAACACAAGGCCTAGGAAGAGGATCGCCAGTCGGTACAGTCGTACCTTAGGCTTGCCTTATCTACCTAGTTTCGCGTATATCCTACGTTTTATCGTTCGCCTGGAGTTCCGTTTTGGCCGAATAACCCGAAGGAGTTTCGGTTGGTAAGACAACCGAAGTCATGACCGACTATTTAGCCAATGCCAGCGACGAAATTATGGGACAGCGGATCTTCTTTTCGGTGGGAGAGCCCAGTGGGGATTTGCACGCGTCGAATCTGATCCAGTGCCTCAAGCGTATCGACCCGACGACGCGAGTGCGCGGGTTTGGTGGATCGAAGATGATCCAAGCCGGATTGGATCTTGATTTCGATTTGACCAGCATGGCTGTCGTGGGGATCACCGAGGTCCTTCCGAAGCTTCGCGAATTTTTCCGGATCGCAGACATCGCCGAAGGTTGCTTCAAACGGGGCGAGGTCGACGGTGTGGTCTTGGTCGATTTCCCAGGGTTCAACTGGCACATCGCCAAGCGTGCCAAGAAGTATGGACTACCGGTCTTCTATTACCTGCCGCCACAGCTTTGGGCTTGGGGTGGCTGGCGCGTGAAGAAAATGAAGCGGTATGTCGATCGGGTTTTTTGCAATTTGCCGTTCGAAAAAGAATGGTTCGAAGATCGAGGCGTAAGTACGACTTACGTGGGGCACCCTTTCTTCGACTCGATTGCCAACACCCCTTTGGATTCCAAGTTCATCGCCCGATGGCGGGATTCGGGACGCTTGCAAGTCGCCGTGCTGCCCGGATCGCGCGAGCACGAAGTCCATCGCATTTGGCCGATGCAGTTGCAGATCATCCGACAACTGGCCCATGAGTTCCCAGAAGTCGAATTCTTGGCAGCGACCCTCAAGGATTCGCACGCGCTGTGGTGCCAGAGCCAACTCAGCGCCTCGGACCAGGGGTTGCCCATCCATATCTTCTCGAGCAAGACCAGCGAGATCCTTGAACTGTGCGACTGCACGTTGATGAAGAGCGGTTCGGTATCGCTTGAAGTCATGGCCAGGGGTAAGCCTGCTGCGGTGATGTATCATGTCAGCGATTTGACTTACGCGATCGGCAAGATGCTCGTCAAATGCCAGTACATGTCGCTTCCGAATCTGATGGCCCAAGCCCCCTTGATGCCCGAGTTTCTCTCCCACGGCGCAATCCACTCGCGATCCTCGCGCCGGTCGATCGAGGCGATCACTCAGGAAATGGTGAAGCTTCTGGGAGATCCCCAGTACCGCCAACTGCAACGGCAACGACTCCGGGAGCTTGCAAGCCTTACGGCCAAGAGCGGCGCGACGCAGACCGTCGCTCAAAATATCTTGACCGACCTGCAGCCGCGTCTGGAGCTCCGTCGACGAAATCGGCTCGAAATGACCCCGGTCGAAGTGACTCCGGTCGATGCGAGCCCGTTTGCTGGAAATGCTACCGATAGCCGACGCGCCAAGGCGGCTTAAGGGGCCAAGCAGTAAACGCCAAGGATTTCGGCGGGGATCTGCGATCGGGGGCCTTTGAAGTTGCTCTATTCGCATGTTTTGGAGTTTCAATCGATGCTTTCCCTGGCTTTTCGTACTCGAAGATACGACATCGAGTACGAGTACCATTTCATTGAGTACGAGTACGATAAAAGCCAAAACAGCGCAACTTCAAAAACGATGGCCGGAGCGATGGGGGCTTGCTCAAGTGCCACGCAATACCACACGCAAATCGCACACGTTCGTGTGGGTCGGACCCGTCAAAAGGACATGACCCGTCGCACTCAAGACCGTGTTCGAATCGCACCTTGCCAGGGCATCTAGGATCCCGTCTCGACTCGCAAGGCTCCGATCGAGCCACCCATGGTCAATCCATGCTCCGGCCGCCTGCGTCGCGCCGTCCTCCCCATCGGTTCCCCCAGAGACCAATGCAAACGAGGCCGGAATTTCGCGCGAATTCCCACCCGTGGCCAACGACTCCAAGTCCCCCAACAATTCACTTCCTGCCTTTAAAACCACATGCTGATTTCGACCGCCAACGCCCCGCACCGCCACATCAGGTAATACCACCGTCGGCTCCCCGCCGCTGATCCACCCAGAACCTGGCTCAAGCTCCTTCACGATCGCGGCCAACTCCAGTCCGACTTGCTCGGCAGTCCCTTCCCCTTCGACCCGAGACTCGCTCTGAACCTGGTACCCGAGCCTGTGCGCTTCGCGCACCGCAGCTTCGACTGCCGTCGCATTGTTTGCCAGAACAAACGTGTGCGCCGATGCCCCAGGGGCTAAGTCCTGCGCCCCTAGCGGTTTTCCCGGCTGACTGGGCCCTGGCTGACTGAGCCTTGCTACGACCTCCGGGAATTCGTCCGGCGCGTATTGCTGAAGTATCCTTGCTGCAAGCGCACCATCGGGTGCTGGCTCGAGAACCGTCGGACCCGATCCGATCATCTCCAAAGGATCTCCGAGCACATCGGAGATCACAAGCGTTATCAGTTGGCCTGCCCGAGATCGCCTTGCCAACCCTCCTCCTTTGACCTGACTGATCGCCCTGCGAACCGCATTGAGTTCCTGAATCCGAGCCCCGCGACTCGATAGCCGACGGGTGATCGCTACCTTGGTCTCTAAACTCATCCACTCGACCGGCGCGCAGAGCAACGCCGAGCCTCCCCCGCTGAGCAGAAAAAGAACCACATCCTCCGAAGTCGCTTGATCGATGAGCCGTAGAATTTCCTTTGTCCCATCGACCACCTTGGCCGTTGGCTCATTGACCCCCGCAGGCCTCGCCTCGCAAATCTCAATGCCCCCTGCCCGACGCTTCAGTCGCTCGGGTATCGAGCCTTCGGGAAGATTGATCCAACCACAAATCGTCGGGTGTTTTTCGGTCCCCTCGAGCACCTCGAGTATCCCTTCGAGCATCCCACCTGCGGCCTTGCCGGCCCCGACCATAATCCATCGCTTGGCATGCGCTAAATCCAAACGTGTCTGTTGGATTTCAAGTGTCCGTCCATCCCATCGAACCTGTTCTCGCACCACGCGATCGGCGCGCACCGCATCGACGCCAGCTTGCCAAACCCGCAATGCATCCTCAGTCACTTGCTCCATGTCCAATCCGCACCCTATGATGGTTGGAATTACAGCGGGCTGATCAACAGCGAGCGGAACTCGACCTCGGAACCTGGATCATGGCCCTGAAGCATGATCGTACCGGCTTCGGTACGAAGCCCTTTACGAGGGTTCTCGTTGGGAGCTCGCGTATCGGTCCAGGAGACGACCGGGACCCCTTCGACCCACGTGGCGATCGTTGGCCCGTCGGCCACGATCGTGATATGCACTGGCTTGTCCTCGTCGCTCAAAACCGCCTTGGCGTTTTGGCGCCGGAAGATCGAACCGGAGCCCGCATCGACGGCCCTGCGTCGGTCCTCTTTGAAACCGTGATGGATTTGACACTCGTATCCATTCATGTCTTCGCCGGGAATGCAGCGAAAGAAGATCCCCGAATTGACGTTCTGAGTCAGCGTCAACGCGGTTGCTTGGAGGCAAAGGTTCGCATGGGGCTGCAAGAGCTCGATGTGCCCACGACCACCCTTGAGCTTGATCGTACCGGTATCGGTAAACGTCGCCTTGATCTCGCCTGCTGGCTCGTTCCAATCGCTCTTGTCGGCTTTGGGCAATACGCTGTAACCGATTGGTCGCAAACGGATATTCCGGAACTTGATGGGTCCTTCGCGAAACTGAAGTCCGATCTTTCCGGCGGTCAAGCCCGAGGTGTCTTTGTAGTCAGCCGCTTGCTGCCCATTGACCCAGACTTGGATATGATCCTGATCGACCAGTGCGTGCAAGGAGTGCCACTGCTCCGACTCCGGTGCGGTGACTTGTTCGGTGACTTTGGCTCGACCGACGATCGATCCGGTTGGAAACGGATTGTCTTGTGGTGCGATATTGATTTCGTAGCAGTCCTTGGCAGGGTCCTCGACCGTCTCGGAGGTTCGGAGGAACAGGCCGGAGGAACAGGCCGCTGTTGGTCTTGTCCTGGGCAAGAAACTCCAATTCGATTTCGTAGTCGCTAAAGCGAACCTCGGTCAGAAGGAATCCCGCCTTACCTTCGGTCGCTACGATCGCTCCGTCTTGGACTTTCCAATCGACTTCGGAAGTCGCTTTCCAACCTAGAAGCGATTGGCCGTCAAACAATCGGATCCACCCCAGATCGAGATCTTCGGTCGGGAGGCGGGATTCGAGCAACGCCTCGACATTGACCGATTCATCGAGAGGGGCCTCGGCGGGTTTGGCGGTCTCGGCAGGTTTGGCAGGCTTGGCAGGCTTGGGGTCCTGGACCCAAGGGACACCTAGGGCGGCTCGGTGGCTGTAACCACCCGGGTGATACCCCCCCAAGAGGCACAACAGGGCAGCACTTGCAGACAACAGCCGGAGCATTGTGCGGATCGACGTTGACCGGATCGGCGTTGCTTGGATTAGGGAGCGAATATCTCTAGCCATACTTCAATCTGCGGTTCGGATTCTTGGGTTTTTGGATCGGGGTTGGGCCAGCCGAGCACAAGCTCGTTGCGAGCCTCTA
>JAJTFB010000107.1 GCA_021300015.1 Pirellula sp.
CCTCTCGGGCCAGTGGCCCTCGCGCGGCGGTTACTTAGGGAGCCAGTTCGACGCATTCCAACTCGGTGATCCAAAAAACCCTCTACCCAATCTCAAGAGCCAGATTCCTGCTTCGCAATTCGATCAACGTGTCTCGGACCTTGAAATCCTAGAGAAAGGTTTCCGTAAGGGTCGCTTGAAGAACCTCGAAACGGAAAAAACCCTTCATAGCATCTCGACCCAACGCGCCATCAAGATGATGTCGAGCGAACAAATCCAAGCCTTCGAGATCGATCGTGAACCCGCGAGTATCCGCGATCCATTCGGCGACACTCCCTTCGGTCGCGGCTGCCTAGCGGCCGTTCGACTTATCGAACAAGGTGTTACCTGCGTCGAGATCGAACTCAGCGGTTGGGATACGCATATCGAAAACCACTCGCTTCAGGCCGGACAATGCGCAATCCTGGATCCCGCTTTGGCATCCCTGATCCGCTTGCTCGAAGCCCGTGACCTCCTGGATTCCACCGTGGTTCTCTTCAGCGGCGAATTTGGCCGAACCCCAAAAATCAATGTCGCTGACGGTCGAGACCACTGGCCAATCGGCTTCAGCTCGGCAATCTTCGGTGGCCCCTTCCGCCGCGGTTACGTCCACGGCCAAACCACCCACGAACCGATCCCCGACGGCCAAGACCCGATCACCGGTGTCACAAAGAGCGTCAAAATCGAGGACCTTCACGCGACGATCCTCCATAGCTTCGGTATCGATCCGGCTCTAGAGTCGATCACTCCCATCGGTAGACCCCTGGCCATTAGCCAAGGCTCGATCGTCAAGGAGCTGTTCGATACCTAATCTCTATCGCTCTACTCTCGCTCTATTTTTTGTTAGGCGATGGTTTCGCTGTCGCTTGCTTTGGCTTGGCCGGCGCGGCCGATGGTCCTTCCATGAGCTTCTCGATCGCCTGAATCATCTCGGGATTGGCGCTCAAACCTGCTGTTCGCTTAACGACCACTCCCTTGCTATCGATCAAGATCGTCACCGGGACACTCAAGACCCCTAGCTTGGTCGCCAAATCGCTCTGGAAGCCGCCTTGCTCATGGATATGTGCCCAAGGGTACTTGCCCGCGTTTTCTTTCAGGAACTTCGCCGCCGTAGCCGCGTCGTTGTCCAAGTTCACACCGACAATCTGAAGGTTTTGCTTCGCATACTTGGCCTGCAGTTTTCGTAGCTCCACCATATCGGCCTTGCACGGATCACACCAAGTCGCCCAATAGTGAACGATCGTCGGCCCGGTGGTTTGCACGTCCTTGCCCTCCAAGGTCTTCCCTCGAAGGTTCAATGTCTTGCCCTCTAAATTGAGCCTTACGATCGCTCCAGAGGCCTTCTTTCCAAAGTCTGTACCTGGAAAGGAAGTCGATACCTTGCGATACCACTCCTGAGCTTCCGTCTCCTGCCCACCCAACTCATCGTTGAGTCCGATCTGAATCATCGCTTCTGCTGCGTCCGGCGAAGTCGGATACTGCTCGGCAAACGCCTTGAGTTTCTCTATATACGATTCCTGAATCGCCGCATGATTGGCCTTAGGATCGCTCATCTGTGCCATAAACTCCGACGAGACAACCCGGAAAGCCACGTAGGATTTATGCTCCTTGCCTCCCGCGACCTGATCCAAACTGCTCTCTAAACTTTTGAGCTCCTCGAGTCCTTGAGTGTAAACTCCAGTCTGTACGGCAGAACTGACCGAATCTGCAAACTGATGGATCCAAGAACCCATGTCCTCGGTCCCTTGGCTTGCTGTGATGAGTTTGCGCAAAATCCTGCCTCGCTCCTGATACTGTTCTGGAGTCGCATTGCCCTCTCGCATTGCTCCATCGACCTTATCGAGCTCGCTCAGCAGACCTTGCATCGCATCGGTCATCCCTGTCTCGCTCGCCGATGCCACCAAATCGCGATTGACCGCCAACGATGGGAAAAAGAATCCCGAATCCCCGACACTGTTGCTATCGACCATGCGAGGCGCATCGATCAACCTCCAAGTACTCCCGACTTGGACGATCGTACCTACCATCAACTGCTGATTGCTCCCCTTGCTCTCAACGATCGCAATGACGTTTTCATACGCCGTCAAGTCTTGGGTAGAACCATCGGTGCCCTCTGGGATGACGCCTGGCTTATCGGCCGCAAACTGCGCCCAACTCGCCTGTGCATCGATCCAACGCTGACTCTCTAAAAATTCGCTAAAAGCTAACTTTGATTTTTCTATTTTTTCCGTCAGGCGGACTTTGGTCTTGTCTCCTAGCTTGATCGCTTCGATTTCGCTCGGACTCATCAGGAGCTTTTGATAGCGTTTGGTGTCCCGCTTCTTGATCGCCTCGACGACCTCCATGGTGATTTCTTCAGCCGATATGATCTTCCATGACTCGATCTGACCATCCTCGTTTTTGTCGATCCCCCAGCGGGTTCCTTGGGTCCCCAACCATCGAGATTGATCCGCTGTCCCGTTGAAATCCGAATCGATGTCCCGATAAACTTCGATCCCGTCCTTGTAATAACTCCACTGGTCGACGTTGCGATCCCCGTTGGTGTCCGCAAATCTCCTCAAGAGCCTTCCATCCGGGCCGTAGATCATCAATCCGTCGACCCCTCCGATCGTCTCGTACTTACCGGTGCACTGGGACGCTTCCTTGGCCTCGACTAGGTCATAGACGACCTCTTGCTGCTGCGGCGTATAACCCAACCCGGAGGCTACCAAACTGTCGGTGTCTTGAGCCTGAGCCAACCTTGGCGAGCCGCTCACCAACATCGCTGCAAACATTGCCAAGTATTTCGTGCGTTCCGCTCTGTTCTTCGCTTTGGCCAGCATCCTTGCTCTCTCCTTCTTTGGTTAATCGGTCCGATCGCCCCGGAGTCTAGCCGAAATGCGTTATTGCTCGCTATAGCTTTTCATCCCTCTTGGCCTCCATCGCCTTCCCCTCGAAAATTCCCTGTCATTTTCCAACCTTTGTACATTTCGCTAGCATTTCCCCAGTAGGCTGGCTTTTCCGATTGCGTTTCCGTTTGCTTTTCGAAAACGATCAGGTGCGCGGTTTTCATTTCGATCTCTTGGGCGCTCAGGCCGCTTGCTAGAAGCTCCATACCTGGGTTGTGCCCTATGCACATGACGCTCGACCTGCCTCCGTGATTCGCTTGGGCGACTCGAACGATCGTCTCGGGGTTCGCCAAATAGAGCTCGTCGAAATACAGAATTTCCGGGACGCCTCGCTGGCTGTATTCACTTAGCGTTTGGAGGATTCCCTGGAGCGTTTGGACCGTTCGGCGTGCTGTCGAACAGAGGATTCGCTCGGGAATCAGATCGTTTTGAGCTAGTTTTTGACCCATGGACCAAGCCGCTTTTTTGCCCCTAGAATTCAAGGGTCTCTCTTGATCCCCCAACGCGCTATCTGCCCAGTCGCTCTTGGCATGTCGAAGAAGCATCCATCGAATCATCGTCGATCTCTCTGTTGTGGGCTTTGGCTAACCGTTCACCGGAACAGTTCATAAATGCGATCATCCATCAAGCTATCGGCGATCCACTTGGCTCCATGGAAGCTCCCTTGGTTCGTATGCCTATTGGGTACGCTGATGACATAAGCCCCAGCGGAGACGCCAGCCTTGGTACCGGTTTCGCTATCTTCGAGCACCAGCATCCGCTCGATGGGGCTTTGCATCCGCTTTGCGGCCTCGATGTAGATGTCGGGATGAGGCTTTCCTCGCGCGACTTCCTCGGCCGTTACCACAAAGTCCAAATGCTCCAGGATACCTACCCTGGCCAACGCCTTGTGCGCAAAGCCTCGGGTCGAACTCGTCGCTACGCACCTGGGTAACCCTCGTTGGTTGATGGCTTCGAAGATTCGTTGCACCCCGGGCATGGTCTCCAAGCGTTCCTCGAGCATGCGTTCGAATACCAGCTCGGTTTCTAAATGCAACTGCTCCCAGGTTTCTTCGAGCGACTCGCTTTCGATCAGGACTTGGTAAGCCTTCGGGGCCGGAAGCCCTATCATCCTTCTTCGAACTTCCTCTTTGAAAACCTTCCCCCGCTTGGCCAATAACGCTTGGGTCACCTCCTCATAGAGGTCCTCGGTATTGAGCAACAACCCGTCCATATCAAACGCTACGGCTTCTATTTTGATGGGTTGTTCGCTCTTCAAAACTTGTCAGTTTCCTTTGCTTCCCTGTGCGACCATCGCCTTGGTTTTTGACAGTCGTTTTTCCCTGTTGGTAGCACCCTTGGTTTCCAACCCTTGATCGACACGTTTTGCCATCGGATCGACCTTTTTTCCACCGTTTTGGCTAGCGGGTTTTCTGCCGCTTGGCCTTCTTTTTTACTGGCTTTCGGCTGTTTGTTGCTACCAAAAACTCTAGTTTCCTACAGCCCCTTTAGGCTCTCTTCAACTACAACAAGATTTATATTACTAACTACTTAGTAGTACCGACCTTGGTCTTACTCATGGCCCATCCGTCGGGAAGCGTTGCATCCTTCGTGACGATGCAAATTCCTTCCCGTACACAGCAAGGATCGTAATCATCGGAATCGGTCAGTCCCAACGTATTGGCGACCTGGACATGCCTACCGATGCGAGCATTTTTGTCCAAGATGGCTCCTTCGATCAAACTGCCTGAACCTATCCCTACGCGTGGCAGCCCTTCCTTGGCCAACCTAGCCACGTCGGCTTCGGTCTCCATGTAATCGGCCCCCATGACGATCGAATTGCGGATCGTTACTCCATCGCCAATGACGCAACGAAGCCCGATAACGCTGTTTTCGATGATGGAACCTTTTCCAATCCTGCACCCATCGGCCACCAAAGAGGAATGGATCGTCGAGCCCTCGATGACCGTCGGCGGTAAAAACCGGGGCCTGGTGTAAACGGGGTTCTCTGCCGAAAACAAATCGAACGGCGGATTGGGCTTTGTCAGCGACAAGTTGGCCTCATAAAAGGCTTTGATCGTCCCGATGTCCTCCCAATAGTCGTCAAAAAGGTGGACTTGAACCTTCCTCGAACGAATCGCTGCAGGAAATACCTCTTTGCCAAAGTCGCTGTAATTGGTCTTGTTGAGCACGTCAAAAAGAAGCTCTTTGTTGAAGATGTATAGCCCCATACTCGCCAAACAATCTCGACCTTTGGATTGGATCCCCCTAGCATCGATCCACGATGGGGACATGCTGACCATGTCGATCTCTTCGGAGGTCTTGGGCTTCTCCAAAAATCCTACCACCCGACCAGAGTCGTCGCATCGCATGATCCCCAACGCATGCGCCGCGGATCGAGCGACCGGAATCGCCGCGATCGTTACGTCCGCCTTGGAATCCACATGCGTCTGGAGCATCTGCCGGTAATCCATCCGGTAAAGTTGATCGCCGCTAAGTATCAAAACGTACTTGCAGTTCTGATCATCGAAATAGATCAAGTTCTTGCGAACCGCATCGGCCGTCCCTTCAAACCATGCCCCATCGGTATCCATCGTTTGCTGTGCCGCGAGCAACTCGACAAAACCACCCGAAAAATTATCAAAACGGTACGTCTGACGAATGTGCTGATGCAACGAAACACTCAAGAACTGCGTTACAACATAAATTTTATTGATATCGCTGTGCAAGCAGTTGCTGATTGGAATGTCGATGAGTCGGTACTTGGACGCCAAAGGAACAGCAGGTTTCGCTCGGATTTTCGTCAAAGGGTAAAGACGGGTCCCTCGACCACCCCCTAGAATGAGGGAAGTAACGCTTTTAAGATCCAAAGCCGACATAGGGAACCTCGGGGGTGGGGAAGCATCAAGATCGAGCTTAGCTGATCGAGCGCAGGGTAAATTTAAGTCAAAGGAGGATGATTCCCTATTTTAGCACGCAGGAAAGAAAAGAGGACTATACCCAAGGTGATGAATAGGGAATGGATAGGAAAAGCAGGCATCCAAAGCCTAGTGAAGGAACTCGTGGCTGAAAATTCCGTAAGCTGCTTGAGCAATGTCTCGGCCAGCCAAAAGGTAGCCGATTGGCTCGAAAGCATAGGTTTCGACATCGAATGGGTCGAGTACCAGGATTCCCTAGGGGTTCCCAAAGCCAACATCGTCGCAGTGCGCCGACCGTTGCATGCTACCCAGGACACAGGGGGAGCTGGCTACCTAGCTCACACCGACGTCGTCCCGGTCGATGACTGGAACACCGGTTTTAATGGCCCTTTCGAAGCCGTCGAAAGAAACGGCAGACTCTATGGCCGAGGAACCTGCGATATGAAAGGATCCTTGTGCTGCGCGATCCTCGCGGCTTCTCAAATAGAACAAGCTTCCCAAAAACAGCCTCTTTTTATGGTAGTCACGGCCGACGAGGAAGTAGGGATGCACGGAGCCCAACACGTGGATAAACGATCCAAGCTCTGGAAGGAAATGATCCAACGAGATGTGGTAGGGATCATCGGGGAACCCACCGAAATGCAGGTGGTTCACGGCCATAAAGGGACCTATGGTGTTATCCTCCGAGCCAACGGCCAAAGTGCACATACGAGCACTGGCCGAGGGATCAACGCCAATTACGCACTGATCCCAGCGTTGGCCCCCTTATTGGCTTTGCGAGACGAAACCGAGACTTCCCCAGAATACCGAAACAGCGATTACGACCCCCCTACCCTGACATGGAACATGGTGATCAAAAACGAACCGCTGGCTCTGAACGTGACGACCGCGACAGCCGAAGTCCAAATTTTCTACAGACCGATGCCCGGCCTGGACCTTAGTCGCATCGAAAACAGGCTTCGTCAAATCCAACAGGACTACGGCTTGGAATGGATCGATCGAGGGGAAAAACCTAGCTGGTACGTCGATCCACAAGCCCCCTGGATCCGTCAAATGTTGGATTTTACGGGCCAAGACCAATCGCAGACGGTTTGCTACGGAACCGATGGTTCGGTCTTGCAAGGCTTGAGCAAACTGGTGGTCTGCGGACCAGGCAGCATCGAGCAGGCCCATCGCAAAGACGAGTGGGTTTCGATCGATCAACTCAACCATGCCGTCGATGTCTACACGCAGGCCTTTAGGAAGTGGGCTTGCTGAGCCATGTTCAGAATTCTGCTAAAAAAGTACTACCAAGAATCCATCTGGCTGTGGTTGGCTTTGGCCCTCGTGCTGTTTTTCTTCCCCTGGGTAAGGATCTGGACAGTAAGCCAATTTGAACTGACCGGTTTTGCCCCGCTGATCGAGCAATTCAAAGCCTTCGAAAAGTTCTCACCGGTCCCCTTGGAACAGTTTCTGACTTACCATGGAATCATCGGTATCACCTACGATGAACCGGTAGTGCTTCTTTGCGTCTTGACTTGGTGCATCTCTAGGGGAACCGACGTGGTGAGCGGAGAACTCAACCGTGGGACCATGGAGATGCTCCTCGCCCAACCGGTGCAACGCTGGATGTTGCTCACATGCCACGCGATCATCACCGTCTCGGGGTTGGCTCTGCTATGCCTTTTGATTTATCTCGGCGTTTATCTAGGCATCAACACCAACTCGACCCCCGTAGCGACCAACACCCCATGGACCATCCCATGGCTAGGATGGACCCTACCTAACCCAATGGCGGCCAAACAACTGACTCAGATACCTCTGAGCCAACTGGTCCAGCCGCAGGAATTCATCGCTGCGACGATGAATCTGTTCTCTCTGGGATTCGCGATCTTAGGCATAGGTGTGATGGCGAGCAGTTTCGATCAATACCGATGGCGTTCCATCGGAATCGTCATCGGGGTCTACGTGCTGAATTTGCTCCTGTTCATCCTTTCGAAATCGACCCCAGGGATGTCGATGTTCAAGCCCTTTACCTTCCTCTCGGCATATCAACCCGACTGGATGGTGCAGCTCGTCCACAACGAACCAGCGAAGCAATGGTACTGGAGCAATGCGTCGTCGGCTAAAAATTGGCAAGAGACACTCGGACCGATGGGGTACATTAGCGTGTTGATGGGCCTAGGAACGCTCGCCTATGCCGTAGCATTTTGGAAATTCACCCGTCGCGATCTCCCAGCTCCAAACTAAAAGCGCACCAGCTATTTCTTAGCGAGAACCTCGACGCTCTGACCAGCCTTGAGCCCACCAGCCCTGGCCAATACCACGGTCTCTGTCCCGTCCAAGCCGGACACGATTTCGAACTCGTCGCCGACCCTGAGCCCAGTTTGGATGGGCCGAAACTCAATCTTGCCTCCGACGACCAAGCAGCAATACGCTTCATCGTTCTTCCGTACGACCGCACCGATCGGTAGCGTCCAAGCATCCTTCTTTTCCTCAAGGAGTATCTTGGCCTGCACAAACCCACCCATGAGCAGTTTGCCTTCCGAGTTATCGAGTTCGATTTGGGTCGACAAACTACGACTTTCCGCATCGAGACTTGCTGACGTCCTGGTGATCCGTCCAGCAATCCGTTTGCCTGGTTGAGCTGGAAGAAGAATTTCGACACTATCCCCCTGATTTCCCTGGAAAGTGTCGGCGTTGACGTAGATCGCCTCGCTCTCGGGCAGATCGACTAGTACCCGCACTCGCTGCGAGTTGACGACCGTCAAAAGGGGCGTAGCGTTGCTCGAACCCGCTGGTTGAACGAAGTGCCCCGCATCGACACTTCGCGAGGTGACGACTCCGTCGAATGGAGCCTTGAGCGTTAGGTACTCGACCATCGTCAAGGATTGAGCATGTTCACTGTGGGCCACCGTGAGCTTTGCATGTGCTGCCTTCAAATCGGCTTGCGCTTGGCCCACATGAGCTTGGGCCTCAAGCAATTTGGCTCTTTGGGATTCGATACTCGCGGCGATCTCGTTCCTAGCCGCCGCTGCGGCTTGGAATTGACTCAACGTTTCGTCAGCGAGCTTTTCGGTGACTGCACCGGCTGCTACCAATTCGCGAGTGCGTGCGCTCTCGGATTTCCATCGTTGGTACTGAGCCTCGGCCCGCTCAACCCTGGCTTGCACCTCCTGGACCATAGCCAGCTCCGATCGCTCGGCGGCTTGGCTAGCTCCCAATGCCGCTTCGGCTTGTTCGATCTGAGCTTTGGATTGCTCGATCGCCCCAAGCTTGATCGCTACCTGGTCTTGATACTCTGGAGCCCGCAGTTGGATCAGTGTATCGCCCTTGCGGACCTTGTCCCCTAGATCGACCGCGACCGATTCGACGTACCCGGAGGTCTTCGAAAGGATGGGCGTTTGCTCATAAGGCTCCACGCGGCCCGGTTGCAACGAATAGAGCTGCATCGACTTCCGAGGCACCGGCCCGGCCGAAACGCGATCGACTACCGACAACGAAGCCTTCGTCTCCGACGGGACCTTCGACTCCCCCGTCAAATCCCGATCGGTTCGATTGCAGCCGGTCCCGGTGATCCCAAAGAGAATCGTCGTGCCGAGTAGCATCGAGTTTCGAACATCAATGTTCCAAATCACTGAAAACGGATTCATGGGTCTAGGTTCCATAGTAACGGCTTTGCGGATCATCCGGATCCATCGACGCCGAAGCCCAATTCGCTTTGGATTGGGCTAGGACGAAAAACATCGGCAGCACGAAAAGAGTCGATAGCGTGGCGGCAATCAAACCACCCAAAACAGCCAATCCCAACGGAGCGTTCTGCTGACCGGCTTCACCCCAGCCCAAAGCCATCGGCAACATTCCCGCGATCATAGCAAAGCTCGTCATCAAAACCGCTCGCAGTCGACTCGAGGACCCACCCAAGGCCCCGAGCCGAGCATCGCCCAGCTCACGACCCCGTTTCTGCGAAAAGTCCACCAGCAGAATCGCATTGGCCATCGCCACCCCAATCGCCATGATCGCCCCGATGAACGACTGGATGTTGATCGTGGTCTGCGTCGCCGACAGGATCGTTACCACCCCCACCAATACCGCTGGGATCGTCGACAAGGCGACCAAAGCCAATCGAGCCGATTGAAAACTTGCGGTCAACAACAACAGCACCGCGAGGATCGCTAACAACAAACCGATCGTTAATCCGGATTGGATCTGTTGCATCGGTGGGATCTGACCGCGAACCTCGACGGCGCTACCCGCCGGTGGAGCTCCTGCCCTTTGGATTGCTCGTTGCACCTCTCTGGCGACCGCCCCCAAGTCGTTGCCGACCATGTTGGCCGTCAGGGTGACTTGTCGCTTCATGTTGTAGCGATCGTATTGACCCGGCATGCTGCCCGGCTCGATGCTCGCCACATCGCGGATCAAGATTTGGCCGTTGTCGGTTTTCTTCAATGGGATCCTTCCGAGCTGCTCGCTCGAGGCCAGAGTGTCGACACCGACGACCGAGCGGACCACCGAACGAGGGATCTCGACCTGCACTTGATAAGCGATACCGCTCTTGGGGTCGGCCCAATAGTTTGGAACCACAAAACGACTCGAGGACGTTGCGGTGACCAAAGCTCGGGAAACATCGACCGGCATCAATCCAGCCAACCCAGCCTTCTCGCGATCGACATTGACCTGCAAGGTCGGATAGTCCATCGATTGGCCAAGCTGCAAATCGCGCAGCGAAGGTACCTCGGAGAGCACTTGCTTGAGCTGATCGGCGAACTCACGGTTTTTGGCAAAGTCGGTCCCGTTGACGACAACCTCGATCGGAGCTGGGGATCCGAAACTCATGACTTCGTTGACGATGTCCGAGGGTTCAAACGAAAATCGCACGTCAGGCATCTGCTGATTCAAACGGACTCGCAAGCGTTCTTTGAGCTCCTGATCGGAAAGAGGAAAACCATCCTTAAGGTCGACGTACAAGATCGCTTCTTCAGGGCCCCGCGACCATTGGTAGACGGCATTGACCGGAAAATTCGAATGGATCATTCCGACATACCCAAGCGTCAACTCCACGTTCTCGCGACCTAGCTCATCGCCGATAAGCTCGAGCGCTTGCTTGGCGAGCGCTTCGGATTTCTCGATGTGGGTCCCATCCGGACCCCGCATCCGAAGACGGAACTGACCCGCATCGACCACGGGGAATATACTTTGGCCAAGCCTCGGGGTGAGTGTCGCTAGGAGCATCAAGCAAGCGATCAAATACAAAGGAGCAAGGATCCAGCGGGCCGCAATGCATCGCGTTACGATGGACTCATAAGCCCTCTGCAAGCGTCCATACCAATCCGAGGAGCCCGAGAGGGACGTATGGGCATGGACTTGGGCAGGTCGCAAAATCCAAACAGCAAGCACCGGAACCAGAGTGCTCGAAAGAAGGTACGATGCGATCATCGCAAAGCCCACGGCCAACGATAAGGGCACGAACATCCCCCGCGCCGCACCCTGCATGAAAAACGA